>JANONN010000001.1:0-4074 GCA_031420835.1 Ignavibacteriales bacterium
GATGACTACGGAAGCACCAAAGCAGGAGAATTTGCCACGTTCTATCTTGCAAGTGCGTATTACTCGATGAAGAACTATTCAAAGGCTCTTGAATACTACCAAGAAGTTGATGTCGATGACCCCATAGTGAGTGCATCTGCATACGCGGGCGCCGCTGCATGCCAGGAAATTGCGGGTAAATTTGAAGAGGCAGGACGAAACTTCGAAAAGGCAGCAGCGCAGAAAACTTTTGACGCCTACGTTGCAGAGAATCTCCATCACGCTGCAATGAACTTCGGGGCATCAGGGAAGAAAGAGAAAGCCGTCGAACTACTCAAAAGGGTCAAGAAAGAGTTTCCCACCTCAATGTACGCCCGTGAAGCGGAGCGATCTATAGCCCAGTTTAGCTCGTAAGAAGAAAATCTCTTGAAAGACCCCTACGACCGGTGCTCTCACTTCTACGCTAAGCCATGACTGAACGTTGACGTTGGTGCGCACCACTGGTTTTCGTTGTCTGTTGTACCCGCTCTTTGTTGACTAGACCCCGGTATGTCTATTTTCCCTTCTAAAATCTACGCCAAGAGAATTCTCCAGATGGCGACTCCGGCTGTCGCAGGACTCTCTTCCCAAATGATCGTTTCGATCATTGACACGGCGATGGTTGGCAGGCTCGAGAACTCCGAGATTGTTCTGGCGGCAATGGGACTTGGCGTTCTAGCGACCTGGACGATCACAAGTTTCTTTTCAAGTCTTGCAACCGGCACCCACATCCTTGTCGCCCGCAGGTTCGGTCAAGGGAAGCACACAGAAGCAGGCATTGTCTTGAACAACTCGCTGTTTCTCAATGGCGTAGTTGGAATTGTTTTTGGTCTTATTGGATACATCTACTCGTTTGAAATCATAAACTTATTCTCGAGTGATCAGCAGGTGGCACAGGCTGGCAGCGACTACATGAAGTACCGGTTTCTTGGCTTGCCTTTTTTTCTGCTCGCTGTTTCCTATCGCGGATTTTTCTACGGCATTGGTGAAATACGACTTTTCATGTTTTCCGCTCTTGTCTCCTATTTGTTCAATATCCTTTTCAACTATCTTCTCATTTTTGGTTCATGGGGATTTCCCAAAATGGGGATCGCCGGCGCTGGACTTGCTTCCTCACTCGGTATGTTCTTGGGGTTTGTGTTCTTTGTTTTTGTAACTTTTGTCCCCTCATATCGAACAAGATATAGATATTATGACTTCCTTGCGATCGGGTTACGATATATCCTACCAATCGTGCGGATTGGATTGCCGGTTTCGTTCCAAAACATCTTGATCCTTCTGGGTTTTCTTATGTTTGTTGCTTTGGCCGGCGTGATCGGCACAATCGAACAAGCTGCAACTCAGGTTGTCATCACCGCGCTCTTTCTTTCCTTTATGCCGTGTTTCGGTCTTGGAATCGCCGCGCAGACGCTGGTCGGGAACGCGCTCGGCAATAACAAGCCCTACATTGCATATCGAAACGGAATAGAGACCGGCAAAATTGCCACGATCTTCACATTCTGTCTCGGATTGATTTTCTTCTTCGCTCCTGATGTTATTTTGCGTATCCTAACGCCAAACGAAAACATTATCGCCCTTTCAAGGCCCCTTCTTCAGCTCGCCGGGATCGCTCAAGTGGGCTATGGATTTGGGATCATCATGGCGAGTTCGCTTCAGGCTGCAGGTGCAACATTGTACGTTATGTATGCGGAGATCATCACGCACTGGTTGCTCTTTCGTCCGCTCGCGTACGTGCTGGGCGTTGTATTGAACTTCGGTATCTTCGGTGCGTGGCTTGCCATGCCGATCTATATAGCTTCCTATACGTTCATGACTTGGTGGAAATTCCGTTCCGGCAGTTGGAGGAACCTGAAAGTTTGACATGGATCGCTTGAAACGAATACTGTATGTCTTCCTTCCGATTGTCTTCTTCCTGTTCGTATTTGTACTGGACGTTGTCGACAGATCGTACAAACGAGAAGTTGTCGAAGGTATACGATATGCTCGAGAGGGTCTCATCATCATCTCCTTCGCACTGTTGTATCTCTTCATGCGGACACATTCGACTCCACGGAATCGTGGGTCTGCGAAGGAACTGGGACGGCTTCTGATCGGGTGCTTTGGAGTCCTAGGATGGGTGGGACTCAATAGCATTTTCCCCGCCGCCAAATTCGTCGAGCAAGATGTCAGTCTTGTTCCATTCAGCTATCTTACTATTTTTCTATCAGAAGTCTTGTGCATTGTAGTCGGTGTTTTCAGCATCAACACGCTGCTCTCCATACATAGTTTGCTCACAACCAAGCCGAAGAAGGGAACCAAGAGGAATTTCATCGGCTATCTTATAGGATTATTCGGAAGCAGTGTGTTTCTCCTACCGTTCATTCCGGCTGACTTAGCTTCTCTTCCTGCGATCTTCTTCGCAGTAGGAATCGCCCTGATCGTTGTTAACTCATTCAAGCAAAATTGGATCGTGTATCTTTCCCGTCGGGAAAAACTCTACACGATCGGATATAGCCTTTTGCTTTTTGTTGGGTTTATTGTTATCAGCGTACTTCTCACAGAGCGAACATTCCTCCATTCGTCTTTGAATTACTTCAGCGTGCCGCTGTCACGATTTATTCAGCTGAACGCGATCTTTGGTGGAGTGTATTTCGGGATGTCATTCTTCAGCACGCTGTTCCATCTTCCGACGGCGGAAGTCTATGAGCGAAAGCAATCCGAGTTGAGTTCACTTCATAATTTGAGCCGATTAGTGAATCAGGTATTTGACTTTCATGATCTGGTCAACACAGTTACACAGATGACGCTTGAAGTGTGCGGAGCAAAGAGCGCTTGGCTGGAGCTTGTCCGGCACAACAAGGGAAATGAAACCCCGGAGATTGAGGTTGTCTCGCAAAGGAATATTACAGCGGATCAGCTTTCTGGGTTTAACACGGTTATCGGCGAAGGGCTACGGAGGATTGTGTTCGACTCGAAAAAAGTCCTTATGATAGACAATGTCCAAGCCGATCGCCGCACGCGCGGGCTGAAGAAACTGAATCTGCCCATTGGTTCCTTGGTTACAGTTCCGCTTTTGTCCCATAATCAACTCATCGGCCTTCTGCATGCTACAAAAGATTTCTCCAACGGGTTCGACCAAGATGACGTTGATGTGCTTACAACGTTTTGTGATAACGTAACGATCGCAATCGAAAACTCGAAGCTGATCGCAAAGTCACTTGAGCGTGAGCGACTGCAGCAAGAGATGATGGTTGCGCAGCAGATGCAGCGCCGGTTACTCCCGCAGAAGCTTCCTACCTATCAAACGTTGGAGCTTGCTGCTATCTCGATGCCTTCGATGGAAGTCGGCGGTGACTATTATGATGTAGTAACGCTTGAGAATGATCGTCTCGGTATCGTCATCGGAGATGTCTCAGGGAAGGGGGTCTCGGCGGCTTTTTACATGGCAGAAGTAAAAGGGATTTTCCAATCGCTCAGCACGGTTTACGATTCACCAAAGAGAATGCTCTTACACGCCAATCAGACTCTGTTAGAGAGTTTGGAGAAAAAAGCCTTCATCAGCATGCTCTATGCAATCATTGATACGAAAAGAGGAACGTTGAAATACTCCCGCGCCGGACATTGTCCATTGATCCACCTTTCACATGATCGAGCGGAGTTACTCCGACCCAATGGCATTGGGCTTGGATTGACGAACGGGAGTATCTTTGAGGCTTCTACCGAAGAACGGATGATTCATTTGAAAAAAGGGGATATGTGTATATTATACACTGACGGACTGGCTGAAGCGCGAAATCTGAGCGGCGAAGAGCTTGGCTATGATGGGCTTCTCAACATTGCGAGCAAACACCGCAATGGCTCGGCGGAGGATATGAAGGAGAAGATTTGGTCAGAGATTAGAAACTACACGGGCGAATCAGCGTATACCGATGACATGACGCTCGTGGTTATCAAATGGATTGCAGATAATGGATGAAACATATGAACGACAGACATTCTGTAACAGAAGGAGATAACCACAATGAGTGACTTCAAAATCCATGAGCGCGGAGGAGGAGGAGTAAGTGTGCTGGAATT
>JANONN010000002.1:0-5069 GCA_031420835.1 Ignavibacteriales bacterium
ATCTTGTCTTGAATCCAGCAGACAAATCGCTATGGGGTGTCAGGCATGTGAATGGCATTTCCACCATTGTCCGAATTCCGCATCCTTACCAAGAGTGGAATCAAATATACTCGTTGCCCTATGGAAGAGACGTGTTCGATCTCGATATTTCTCCGGACGGAGCGAAGTTGACTGCAGGGATCGCGGAGATTAACGGTCAACAGAAGTTGATCCTGATGGATGTGAAGAAGTTGATGGCGGGCGACAAATCGTACGAAGAGCTGTTCGATTTTGAATTCAACACGCCATCCAATTTTGTTTTCGCTCCGGATGGAGAACATCTTTTTGGTTCGTCGTATTACACGGGAGTCTCTAACATCTTCCGCTACTCGTTTGAGACAAAGAACATGGAAGTGATGACGAACTCCGAAACAGGGTATTTCCGCCCGAGTCCAATCTCGCCGGACACTCTCATCGTCTTTCGCTACACAGCGGCGGGATTTGTTCCCGCAAAGATTGCCAACCGTCCAGTCGATCTTGTGGGCAACGTTCAGTTTCTGGGCAATGAAATTCTTGAGCGGCATCCCATCATCGCAACGTGGAAGCTCGATCCCCCTTCGCCCGAGAAATTTCCATTTGACACAACATACGCCGGCACCTACGCACCATTTGAGAATATCGGGCTGACGTCCATCTATCCAATTGTGGAGGGCTATACGGAATTTCCCGCGTATGGTGTTCGTTTCAACTTCTCAGATGTGATTATGCTGCACAACATGGATATTACACTTTCTTACACGCCAAACCAACTTCTGCACGCAAGCGAGCGCTTCCATGCGGTGTATCATCACAAGTTCTGGGCGTGGACGGTGCGGGCAACGTACAATGGCCCCCACTTTTACGATCTATTCGGCCCAACCAAAACAAGCCGGAAAGGGTACTCGCTCAGCGCGCAATACAAAAAATACATTCTCTACGACGAGCCACAGACGTTTGATTACGCGATCAGTGCTGCAGGATACGCAGGACTCGAACGACTTCCAGATTTTCAAAATGTTGAACCTTCGGCCGGGAAGAAAACCTTTGATCGGTTCTTCACGCTCAAAGGAGCGCTCACGTACAAACACTTCGAGCGATCCATCGGCGCTGTGGACGATGAGAAGGGGATACTGTTGCAGGCGGTGTCGTGGAATAACATCGTGCTCGGCAACCTCCATCCACGAATCTCAGGATCGTTCGACTATGGCATTGCGCTTCCGCTTGATCATTCATCGGTGTGGCTGCGCACTTCAGCGGGCTACTCGCTCGGAAAGCGATCAGAGCCCTTTGCGAATTTCTATTTCGGCGGCTTCGGCAATAATTGGGTAGATTATCTCGAAGCGAAGCGATACCGTGAGGATCACAGCTTCCCGGGAGTTGATTTGAACTTCGTCGGTGGGACGAACTATGCAAAAGGGATGGTCGAGTGGGCTTTGCCGCCAATTCGGTTTCGAAGCCTTGGTGTCCCCGGTTTCTACTCGAACTGGGCGCGCATCGCCTTGTTTTCAACCGGCATCATGACCAATGGCATCATGACAAACATTGAAAGCACAACGCGCCCGCGAACGCTCGTGAATCTCGGCGGTCAGATTGATTTCAGGATTTCGTTTCTATCATCGTTTGAGTCCACTCTTTCTCTTGGCTATGCAGTGGCGAAGGGAAAAGGGAAAACATTCGATGAGTTCATGATCTCTCTCAAACTTCTCAAGTAGTATGGCAAACAACGTCATAAAAAGTGTACGTTACTTCTGCTTCATCGCCAGTAGGAATTCAAAACAGTGGAAGCAATAGCCGTTACTCTCCCTCGTATCGGTGTGAGTCTCCTGCCTGTGTTCATGTTTCTTGGAGCCCTCATCGTTCTCGATAGCTTCAAGCTCGTCGAGATTCGTTCGATCATTTTGACCATCATCCTTGGCTGGTGTACTGCCGCCATCTCCTACTTTGCAAACACTGCCTTGATGGAACAACTCAATGTTGATCTGATGATCTACGCTCGCTACGGTGCGCCGTTCGTTGAAGAAATCCTCAAGGCGTTGTTTGTGCTGTTCCTCATCCGGTCAAAACGTGTTGGCTTCATGGTGGATGCTGCCATCTATGGATTTGCAGCCGGCGCCGGGTTCGCATTCATCGAGAACATCTATTATCTGCAATCGCTCGGAGATGCTTCACTCGGGGTCTGGATTATCCGTGGCTTCGGGACGGCGGTGATGCATGGCGGCACAACAGCGATCTTCGCCGTCATCTCAAAAAACTATGTCGATCGATACAACTCTACCAGCCTGAAACAGTTCCTGCCCGGACTTCTCGCAGCAATCGTGATTCACTCCATCTTCAACCACTTCATCCTCCCTCCGCTCTGGATGACGTTGATCATTCTTATTTCTCTTCCGTTCGTGCTTGCGGTGATCTATCATGAAAGTGAAAAGTCAACGCGCAACTGGCTTGGTGTGGGGTTCGATACGGATATGGAGTTGCTCCAGATGATTCTCGCCGGCAACCTTGCACAAACGCGGATCGGCACATATCTGCAGACGCTGCAAAACCGTTTTCGCGGTGAAGTGGTGGCGGACATCCTGTGCTACTTGCGGATCTATCTTGAGCTATCGATCCGCGCCAAATCCATTCTGATGATGCGGGAGGCGGGTTTACCACCACCGGAAGATGCAACCGACATCAAAGAGAAGTTTACCGAGATGAAGTTTCTCGAGAAAACAATCGGTGCGACAGGTACGCTCGCACTTCATCCGTTTATTCATACAAGCAGTCGCAATCTGTGGCAGTTGAATATGCTTGAGAAACAGTAGTTGTCCCGCCGCGAATTGACTGAAAGAAGGAGATTCTCCATATTTTAGAGCATGTTCTGGGGACTTCTCGTGTATTGATTAGAATCAATTTGGTTTCTCACTCGCCTTTCTTTCCTTTCATTGTTCTATGCTGTTCGTTCCTTGCTTTGGGCTGCGGCGCTACGCAGCCGGTGCGTGCTGTCGAGGAAGGAGCGACGCACGTCATCGCTTCTCTCGGCGGTCCACTTATCCCCTTTGGCGGAACAACCATTCCTGTCCCCTATCTCACCGCTGGTATTCTCTACGGTTTTTCAAACGAGACTTCGATTACAGCGACCACCCACGTGACGATGCTGCTCTTTGGCAATCTCGGTCTCGATGTCGGTTACGTGAAACGACTCGTTACAGAGGAGGAATGGATTCCGGAAGTGACGGCAAAGGGGCACCTTTATGTATTTTCCGATCTCAAGCATCTTGCGAACACGCGATTCTTTCCACTCGTTACATTGAATGGTAGTTACTCGTTCGGGTCTTCTTTGCTGTATGCAGGGACGGATCATGTCATCCAACTTCATCAACCCGCATATTTTATCTCTCCATTTCTTGGCGGAGAGTTTTCGTTTGGCGAGCGATGGAGACTCCAGACTGAGTTGAAATGGATGGCTGCGAATGTTAGAACAGCCAACGGGGTGTTCGAAGGCCATGCCTCGATCGGTGGGTACGGAAATATCGGGTTCTTTCTCGGTCTCATGTATCGCTGGTAAAAACTCACTTATGAAACGGATCATAGCATACTGCATCGCATTGTTGAGCTTTTCGTGCATGGATCTTGACGATTCGCTCTTCAATCAGACCCGGCTCTCTTCGTATCAACTCAGCACGGCGGTTATTCCTGAAAGCGCGCGGGAGTTCGTCACGCTCAACTCGCAGGGGAAGAAGATCTATGGTTATTTCGTGAAGTCAACCGGACCGTACGCAGGATGGACGGTTCTGTACTGCCACGGCAATCGGGATCATTTGCAGTTCTACTGGGACCGTGTCGAGTATTTGTATAAGGCGGGATTCAACGTGTTCATCTTTGATTATCAAGGATTTGGGATGAGTGAAGGAGAGCCTTCGGAAAGCGCGCTCTATGCGGATGGTCAGACGGCACTTGCGTACATACGCTCTCGCCCCGATGTCTCCGATTCGAACATTGTGTTCTACGGCTTCTCGCTCGGCAATGTAGTTTCGATTGATTTGGCGGCAAATCACTTTACACCACGTGCGCTGATTGCCGAAGCGCCCTTTGCATCGGCGCAGTCACTGGTGACGAGTGGAACGTTGTTAGACATTCCCCGACAATACGTGATGCGTGGCGATTACAACAATGCGGAGAAGATCAAGCGCGTCCAGGCAAAGCTTCTTGTTCTACATGGCGAGAATGACAAGTTTATTGACATCGAGAAGAACGGAAAGGTCATTTACGACAACGCTCGGAACCCGAAGCGTTTTGTGCGTGTGCCGGGCGCCGATCATTCGGAAATTCCACAGAAACTTGGAGAGCAGAACTACATCAAACTTCTTCAGGAGTTTATTACATTTGACTTCTTTGATGGATAGCCGCGTGAAAGTTCAAAACCGATAGTCATTATCGGGTTTGCCTTCGCGAAGGATTTGCGCTCGACTTATAGATGCTCTTGCTTGTTTAGCCCTTTCTGGTCATATTCAACACGACCAAATCCGACACTCTTCTTCCACCTGCTTTCGCGGACCCATCCGTTCGATCTCCATGTCTCTTCATTCATCAATCAGTATTAATCAGAATCTGAACTGCAAACATCATAATCAACACCCAAAAACACAATGAAATCAGCCGCTACCCTTCTCACTTTCCTTTTGACAACAACCATGACTTCCGCACAAACACCAACCATCCAATACTCACTTGGCATGTCGAAGCCATCCTCACACTTGCTTGAAGTGGGGATGACTCTCGAAAATCTCTCCTCATCCGATCAAACACTCGATCTTGCTCTCCCCGTGTGGCGCTCTGGCCGTTACGTGATCTTTGATTTTGCTGGAGGCGTTCAGGAGTTCTGGGTCACCGATGCGGCAGGGAAACCCTTGCCGTGGAAGAAAACCGACAAGACCACGTGGCGCGTTCAAACTGGCGGCTCAAAGAGCGTTCGCGTTCAATACAAGATGTACGCGAACGAATTCCATCTTCGCACCAAGGGAGTGAACAGCGATCACGCGTTTGTTGATCCGATGTCAACCTTCATGTAT
>JANONN010000003.1:0-16879 GCA_031420835.1 Ignavibacteriales bacterium
GGCGGAGCAGAATCGTGAACTGGTCGAGACCTTGCGCGAACGCGGAATCCATGCCGTCGCGGGCGATGCCTCGGACCCGGCCGTCCTTGTTCAAGCGCATATTGCGCGGGCGCGGATGTTGGTGATTGCGACCCCCGATACACTGCGTGCGCGTCGAATGATCGAAATCGCGCGCATGCTTAACCCACGGGTCGAGACTTTAGTACGTAGCCATAGCGAAGAAGAGGCAGCGCTGCTGCGGAACGAGAATGCGGGAACGGTATTTCTGGGCGAGCACGAGCTTGCGCTCAGCATGACGCGCCATGTGCTGGAAAAAGTCGCAGCCAGGTAGGGTGGTGCACTTGAGCTGGCTCGCCATGTTCTGAATAAATCGCCTAACAAGGCGCTCCACCGGACGCGCCGTTAAGCGGCGCGCCGGTGAGCTAGCACGTTCGGCGGCAATACATCTGCCTGTGAGATCAAAAGAGTTGGTCATGGCAAAGTTGCGTGTAGAAAGCTTCTCTATATCCATCGACGGATTCGGTGCAGGGCCGAACCAAAATCTCGAAAACCCGCTCGGCACTGGTGGACTGGGCCTGCACGAATGGGCATTCCCAACCAAGACTTTTCAGCAAATGTTCGGAAATGACATCGGCACAACTGGCACCGATGATGACTTTGCTGCTCGTGGATTCAGCAACATTGGCTCATGGATTCTGGGCCGCAACATGTTCGGACCGATTCGCGGGCCATGGCCAGACAAGAATTGGAAAGGTTGGTGGGGGAACAATCCGCCGTATCACACATCAGTCTTTGTGTTGACTCATTACCCCCGCGAGTCATTCACCATGGACGGCGGCACTACTTTCCACTTCGTCACAGACGGTATTTTCAGCGCGTTGGAGCGCGCCAAAGATGCGGCGAATGGGTTGGATGTTCGGCTTGGCGGCGGCGTGGCCACGATCAAGCAATACCTGCGCGCTGGGTTGATTGACGAGATGCATATTGCTATCGCGCCAATCCTTCTCGGTTCTGGGGAAAGTCTGTTCTCCGATATTGACATGCTATCGCTTGGCTACCAATGTGCCGAACACGTAAGCTCACCAAACGCCACCCATGTGGTCTTCAAGAAGAAAATGTAGATGTCGCCGTTGCGGCCCATACGCTGCAAGGGAGTTGTCGCGAGGATGGTGTGATGGAACTCCCGAGTAGTTCGTTCAGGAGTCCCAACCCACACGCTGCCCTACAACTCTCCGAAGGAGTCCTTCGGACCTTCACAGCTTATGAGGCCAACATGGCAGAAAGGAGTGAACAAACACATGCTTGGAATGAAGAACTACACCAAAGACTACATCGACGCTTGCCGCTCGAGGGTCGACGCTGACCTGCGTGCGTACCGAAAGCAGGTCGGCAAGGTGGTATCCAAGGAGTTCGAGGTTCGCTTCTTTAGCGATCAAGTCCTTCTCTTGGACTACATGTTCGTGCACCGGCTCTCCGGCATGGAGGGTAAGGATGGTAATCCGTTGAACGAAGTCCGCGTGTTATGCAACTCGATCTTGCTCAATCACGGCAAACTTCAGGTCGATAAACTTCCCGGTTGGCCAAACTCCGCCGCCTCTTCAATCAAGCTCCCGCCTGAGAAGTCCGTGCTGAAGCTGAGGGTGGGCGACGACATCAAGCTGAGCGAAGCGGACTTCGTGCGGCTCTCCAAGGCCTTCTTCACGGAGATCGAGAAGAAATATTTGTGAGCGCACCGAAGCGGGTATCCACGCCAACTCAGTGATGCCTATAGTCCACAAGTAACGGGTTCACGGGGCCGGCAAAGATCAAGATCGCACAACGATGCGTTCGTTTCTCAAAATATATCATCGTGATGAGGCGCCTAACAAGCCGGCTGCGCCGGCCGCTGAACTTTTTCGTTCGGCCTCAAGTTCTATCGCGATTGACTGGAGCGCGTGGTTGCCGTGAATGCATTCGTCCTGAAACATATTCGCAAGATTGAACTGGTAGGCGTTCTCATGCGAATATATAGCTTCAGCTTGGTGAGCTGGCTTGGTCCCGACAGCCCTTTTATGTTCGTTTGGGTTTTTAACACGATTGACGCAGTGATGCTCGCATGGTGTTCAGTGTTGAAAAGGGACCCTGCGTATTCGATCCTCAACGTGTTCTGGGTAATTATCGGCGTCATCGGAATACTACGAGCAGGGGGCCTCCTTCACAATTAACACCCGAACCAAGGCACTGCGGCCGACCGCGGCCAATTTTGCGGTTGCAAGTACTTCAGTTCAGCGAAGGGCGCAGCGGCTGAGCTTGGTCATTAGGCGGTAGGATCATTTTTTTATTGCATTTTGCGTTTTTTGTGCGCCACTGCCTAACCACTTAAAAAAGGAAAGACTCCCAGCAAGAAAACTGCGGGATCTGCGACAAGAGTATAGATTCATTGGGCTGACGCCGTGCGCCAAAAACGTTTTTCAGTTGAAGGCGGAGTTTCCAACCGTTAGCTGGCCCTAACATGGTTTGCTTTTCTTCTCTGCAAGTCGGATATTACAAAGGCGGAGGAAACCAAATGAAGTTCACAATAACAATCACACGGGATGAAGACGGCATGTATGTCGCCGACTGTCCTGCCATTCCCGGTTGTATGAGTCAGGGGAAAACCGAAGAAGAAGCTCAGGCCAATATTCAAGATGCCATCAAACAGTGCCTGAAAGTGCGGACAGACAAAGGTATGCCGTTGACGGTGATGACGCGTCAACGAGAGAAACCCTTAACTTAAAAAGGAGAAACCATGAGCAAATGCCCAATCATGACCACTGCCGCCGGTGTGCCGGTGGCCGACAACCAGAATTCGCAGACCGCTGGCCCGCGTGGCCCGGTGTTAATGCAGGATTATCAGTTGATGGAAAAAATGGCTCACTTCAACCGCGAGCGGGTGCCGGAGCGGGTCGTGCACGCCAAGGGTGCCGGGGCCTACGGCACGTTGACGGTGACGAGGGATCTTTCCCGCTACACTCGTGCCAAATTGTTTTCCAAAGTGGGGAATACCTGTGAGATGTTCGCGCGCTTTTCCACCGTGGCCGGGGAACTGGGATCGGCAGACACCGCCCGTGACCCACGCGGCTTCGCGCTCAAGTTCTACACCGAAGAGGGCAACTGGGACCTAGTGGGTAACAACACGCCGGTATTCTTCGTGCGCGACCCGCTTAAGTTCTCCGATTTCATCCATTCGCAAAAACGGAACCCCGCAACCGGTATGCGCGACAACACCATGCAGTGGGATTTTTGGAGCCTGTCGCCGGAATCGCTGCACCAGATCACCACGCTGTTTTCTGACCGCGGCATTCCCGCCACCTACCGAAACATGAACGGCTATTCCAGCCACACCTACAGCTTGTGGAACGACCGCGGCGAGCGCTACTGGGTGAAATGGCACTTCAAAACCATGCAGGGCATTAAAACCCTGACCGATGACGAAGCGGCGAGAATTGCCGGCAGTGATCTGGATTACCATCGGCGCGATCTGCGTACCGCTATCGAGCGCGGCGAGTTTCCGAAATGGAAAGTACAGATACAGATCATGCCGGAGAAAGATGCTGAGACTTATGCCATTCATCCCTTCGACCTCACCAAGGTTTGGCCGCACAAGGATTACCCGACGATGGATGTGGGCATCATGGAGCTGAACCGCAATCCGCAGAACTACTTTGCGGAAGTGGAACAGGCCGCCTTCGAACCTGGCAATATGCCACCTGGCATTGGTGCATCGCCAGACAAAATGTTGCAAGCCCGGTTATTATCTTATCCAGACGCGCACCGCTACCGTATCGGCATCAACTATGCCGCGCTGGATGTGAACAAACCGCGCTGCCCGATACATAGCTACCACCGCGACGGCCAGACCCGCTTCGACGGCAATGGTGGCGGCGCGGTCAACTACCAGCCCAATAGTTTCAACGGGCCGGTGGACGATCCGCGTGTGAAGGAGCCGCCGCTGAAAATTTCCGGTGATGCCGACAGCTACAACCACCACGACGGCAATGAGGACTACAGTCAGGCCGGCAATCTGTACCGGCTCATGAACGCCGATCAGAAAGCGCAGCTCATCGGCAACCTGGTGGGCGCGTTAAAACCGGTGCCACGTGAAATACAAGTTCGCCAAATCGGCCATTTCCACAAAGCCGACCCGGACTACGGCACCCGCGTGGCAACGGGGCTTGGCATCCAGATCGAGCAGATTATCGGCAAATAAGCATGCAAAGGATGATCTGCATATTCCGGGCATTCTCAAATTGTTATCTCGTTCCAAACTCCGGTTTGGGAACATAGAGCACAAAGCCAGCCCGCTACGCGCCCGCCTGAATGACGAAGTCGGGCAGGTTCTGGCGGGCTCCGCTTCTAGTTTCTCCAGAATGTTTTTTCTGTTATTGAAGCTGAGCTTCTGGTATTGCGTTCCCAACTCCCCACATTAACATAACTCAAGGAGAGCAGTGTGACAAGTCTCGATAAGTTGTTTGCGTCTGTTGATGTGCGCTTTACCAATTGGATGGCTCACTATGGCATTATGCTGTTGCGTGTGAGTCTGGGCATCGTCTTTTTCTGGTTCGGTTTTCTAAAGTTCTTTCCGGGTCTCAGTCCCGCTCAAGACCTGGCAACTCGTACCATGAGCGTGCTGACGTTTGGGATCATCCCGGCACATATCGCGATCCTGCTTCTGGCACTTTGGGAATGTCTGATCGGTCTGGGGCTTATTCTCGGCGCGTTCATGCGGATAACCTTGCTCTTGTTATGGGTACAAATGCTTGGCGCAATCACGCCTATCTTCATTTTCCCACAGGAGGTCTTCACCGGGATTCCTTATGCACCCACATTGGAAGGCCAGTACATTATCAAGAACATCGTGCTCATCAGCGCAGGGATCGTGATTGGCGCAACTGTGCGAGGAGGAAGAATGGTGGCGGACCGTCACACACGAACACCGGAGAGCATGACTCTGTGAACGCTACCTATAACTTCTTCAACCGCTCTACTTCACCAGTCGTCAATCTAGCCCATCCCTTAATACCGTTATAAGTCCCTAATAGGGAAAAAACCATCTCGGTTGATCTCTCGCCGAAATGTCGTATCTTTACACGTCGCAGAAAGACATAGGAAGAGACAAACCATGCCAACGTACGATTATCAATGCAAGGAATGCGGTCACAAGTTTGAAGAGTTTCAGTCAATCTCTGCAGATCTGCTGATGGTCTGCCCACAATGTGCACGGCCTTCGCTGAGGCGCGTCATGACGGGCGGCTTGGGAATGATCTTCAAGGGCACTGGCTTTTATCTTACAGATTACAAGAAGGCGCCGGGGGATGGGAAGAATTCAACGCCAGCCAAGGAAACAACGGAAACAAAGAAGGACGCAACCCCGGCGAAGGAATCGAAGCCGGGTAGTTCCAACGCTAAACCCCCCGAAAAGCCTTAGCCCCCAGATTTCCCCGTTTTCCCTACCGCTAGAGCCTAAGCTTTTTGTTTCTAAGTCCTCGTGTTCCCACTACGCTTCATAATGATCTGACGCACTCGCTTCGCGCGCGCGAACTTCCGCTTCATTCCTTTCATCGAATCATCACTCACGAGACGCCCGTAAGCACTGAGTTCCAACTGAAAGATTCGAAGCACCTTCTTGATGTTGGCTCGATTGTAACTCAGAATGTCTTCCCACACGTCGAAGGGGCTTGATGCGAGACGGGTCATATCACGCAATCCCCCGCCTGACATTTTCAGTTCTCTGCCTTTCGTTCCTGCCACATTTGCAAGTCCAACTGCAAGAAGCTGTGGAAGATGGCTGAGAATCGCAACCGTTACATCGTGGCTACGCGCATCGCTTATGAGCGGACGTGCACCCAGAGATGAAACAAATCTCCTGAGCTTGTTGGTCAAGGCGCGTGGAGTATTGGAAGAGGGACAAAGAACATATGTCGCCGCTTCGAAAAGATTTCCGCTCGCAGCCACAACTCCTCCCCGCTCCGATCCCGCCAGCGGATGACCACCGACAAAATTCCCATTACGGAAATATCTTGCCGCCAACCGCATGATCGGCTCTTTCACGCTTCCGACATCGGTAACGATTGTGCCTGCTGGACAATGCTTCGCGACATCGGGGAGCAATCGCATGATCTCCCCGACCGGAATAGCGAGCACAACGAGATCAGCATTGGCAACTGCATGGCGGAGGACAGGCTCGGCGCGATCAATCAAACCAAGCCGAATGGCTTTTCGAAGGACTGCCGGTTTGTCAACGCCGGTAATTGTGACTCGGGTGAAGCGCTTCTTGATGGCAAGAGAAAGCGATCCACCGATCAGACCGACACCAATGATCGTGATGTGTTTGAAGGGAGACGTGCGTGTGTGTCGCTTGGGGGGCAAGGTTCCGCTCAGGCGATGCTTCGACCGATGGCGTCCGCGATAATGCGGACTTCCTTCATGAGCTGAGCAAACTGATCGGGAAACAGTGATTGCGCGCCGTCCGATTTGGCATGATCGGGATCGTGATGCACTTCGACGAGAATGCCATCTGCCCCCGCAGCTACGCTTGCGCGTGCCATAGGAATGACCTTATCGCGAAGCCCGATGGCATGTGAAGGATCTGCCACAATCGGTAGATGACTTTTCTTTTTGATGACAGGAATGGCGCCGATATCCATCGTATTCCGCGTGGCGGTCTCAAACGTGCGGATGCCGCGTTCGCACAGGATCACATTAAGGTTCCCGCCTGAAAGAACGTATTCAGCAGACATCAACCACTCCTCAATCGTGGCAGCCATCCCTCGTTTCAGGAGAACCGGCTTGGATGCTTTTCCCAACTCCTTGAGAAAAGTGTAGTTCTGCATATTGCGTGCGCCGACTTGAAGGATGTCGGTGTATTTCTCCACCAAAGCGATCTGGCTTAGATCCATCACCTCCGTAACAACCTTCAACCCATTTTCGTCTGCGGCGTGCCGCAGGAATCGCAATCCATCCTCTCCGAGTCCCTGAAAGGAGTACGGAGACGTTCTTGGCTTGAACGCGCCGCCGCGAAGAATCTTCGCTCCGGATTGCGCAACCTTCTTTGCCACGACGTGGATCTGCTCTTCGCTCTCAACCGCACAAGGTCCCGCCATGACGATGACTTCGGCGCCCCCAATCTTCACCCCACCCACATTCACGATCGTTCCTTCGGGCTTGAAGCTGCGGCTGGCAAGTTTGTACGGTTCTGTGATTCGAACTACTTCGGCAACACCGAGTAACAGCTCGATTTGCCGGTGATCGAATTCCGGCCTGACACCGATCGCCCCCAGCACCGTTTGGCGCACACCGGTCGAGCGGTGCACGTCAAAGCCATGCTCGTTCAGCACGCGAATGATTGCTTCGATCTGATTTTCGGTCGCCCCTGGCTCTGTTACGACTACCATAGAATCTGCACTTCCTTTTCTTGGTCTTATGAATAACGATCCAGCTTGAACTTCTCTCCGAGATACAGCTTCCGGGCTTCGGGATCATTCGCGAGAGAGTCTGCCGTGCCGGACTTCAGGATCTTCCCTTCAAAAAGAAGGTACGAATGATCGGTGATGGAAAGTGTTTCGTGTACGTTATGATCAGTGATCAAAACGCCGATGTTCCTTTCCTTTAAGGTGTTGATGATCTTCATGATCTCTTCAACGGCGATAGGATCGATTCCGGCAAATGGCTCATCCAGCAACATAAAGCGTGGATCCAACGCCAAGGCTCGTGCAATTTCCGTTCTCCGCCGTTCACCGCCCGAGAGTACGTATCCCGGGCTTTTCACGAGATGCGTCAGGCCAAAGTCCAGAAGTAAACGGTCGCACTTCTCTTCTTGCTCTTTCTTCGTGAGTCCGCTCAACTCAAGCACAGCGAGAATGTTTTCGCGAACAGTCAGCCTTCGGAATACGGAAGCTTCTTGGGGAAGATATCCGATGCCCAGACGCGCGCGACGATACATCGGTAGCGTCGTGACTTCTTTCTCTTCCAAAAAAACCCGGCCGCTGTTCGGTCGTACCATCCCGACAATCATGAAAAACGTCGTGGTCTTCCCCGCTCCATTAGGGCCGAGAAGTCCCACAATCTCACCCTGACGCACTTCCACCGTGACTTGATCCACGACGGTTCTCTTCTTGTATCTCTTCACCAATCCCTCAGCGCGTAAGATGGTGCCGTTCGCAGATGATGACATTGGCACAACTGCGCGTTTCAACCTCGTTGTTGCTGGCTTTTTTCTCATTGCCATTTAGTTCACAACCTCCAGGTGCTTTCGTCGTGGTCGGTCTGTTCGCCATGTAAAACCATCGAGATTGTAGCTTGGCTCTCGACCCCTAAGCATTTCCTCCGGAAAGTAACGGCCTTCGACACCCCCGATGATCTTGATCCTATCAATCTTGCCGTCCGTGAAGTTTATGTTGATGCGGTCGCCGCTCGATCGGCTCGCCCCATTTGGCTTCGTGTCGTCGAAGAGATAGTAAAGGCTCGTGGCGGTTTGTTCAACTTCGATTCGGTTGATCTTGTCGTTCTCAAAATGAAACGTCATGGATCGCCCTGTAAGTTGGTCGAACCGGGTCATGTTGATGCTATCGGCTCTCGACACTGCCATAGCCCGACCCGACACAAACACAGTACGGAGTCGCCGGTTTAACATGGTAATGACGATCGAATCACCAGTGATTTGATTTTGCTCGTGCCATACAGTCGGTTGTCCCTGAAGAACGATGAGGTCGCGTCGATTAAAGTAGTGAGCCTTTGCAGATCGTACGGCAACATCGCTTCGAACAATTGCCACGTCGCCTGTAGCAATGAATCGCCTCGCCGTATCTTGATATGCTTCCATAACCTTGCTCTTGATAAGCAATGTGTCAATCGCTCCGGCCGTCGTATCCACCTGAACAAAAAGTGGATTCTTAGGGACTATCGAATACTGGGTTTTGTCGAAGTGAACCAGTGAATCTCCAAGAATAGTCGTATTGTTCTCCCTACTCACCACACGGACTTTCCCCGTCGCTACCGAGCGCTCTTCTTCCTCATGATATTCCAAGCGATCACATGATGTCACTGAAAGAGAGTCACGCACCACCACATCACCGACAAACACTGCGCGCTTCTCTTTCGTCCAGTAGTCGCCCATCCGTGCCGTCAAGATAGATTTACCTCGCTCAAGAATGACGCCACGGACCATGCGCGCGCGTTGCTCATCACCAAAGTACACTCCCTCCGGAGACTGGAGAACGATACTGTCTCTGATGAGTCGCACGTTGCCGAACAGCTCGACTTTGTTCTGCTTCATGTAGCGAAGGGCGCGATCACTCCAGACTCTCACCGGCCCGCCTGTGTTGGACGGCTGCACAAAATGCACGTTCCCGATCAACTCCCGAACATCTTCTCCATTGATAACCATACCACGCAATTCGTTAGCAGACCTCAGTTCTATCACCTTGTCTTGTGAAAGCATCGGAAGCGTCCAACTCATCCAGACCAACAGAATGTACCGGCTAAAGGGCGGCATGCCATCCATTATTCTGCTTTCGCCTGACCTGTGACTTGGAAAATCCGGTAGTCTTTGAGGTTCTGGTGCGCCTCGAACCCTTTCCCCTGAATCTTCTCTTTTGGGGAAGCTATTTCCACAACCTCAGGAGTGTGAATGAGTCTTCGTTTGTTGTCCCAAAAAAGACGGTTCGTTCGAAGGATGGTGCTATCTTTTGATGTGACGATGACGTTGCCTATCGCTTCAAGGTTGTTCGTCGCATCCTCGACCTTTCCCTGCTCCGATGTGAGAACAGACGATTCCTCTCCGTTCTCATCGAAGAAGTGAACAATCACCCCGTCGCTCATGCGAGTTTCCTGCGGATACTCAAAGACCCGAATATATCCGGAATGTATGCGAGCTTTGATCTTACCCGAGTCGGAAACGAGAATCTGACTATCCCAGCTTTCTTGCTTCGGAAGAGAATTGCTATCAAGATTCAAAAGGACGGATGGTTTGATCTTTTCTTCACACGCAACAACCACAAAAACAGCAACCGCACACAGCAGTACAATGGAAGGCTTCATCCCGATGTATCGCCCCCAATTCCTGCCTTGACCAACTCGTGCAGGTGAAGCATCCCGATCGGGTGTTGTTCATTGTTCACGACCACAAGTTGCGTGATGTTGTGAGCTTCCATCTCTTCAAGTGCGACAGCGGCAAGCAGTTCTTTCCTAATTGTCTTCGGGTTGCGCGTCATCGCCTGAGCAGCGTTGACATTGGACACATCCGTCGTTCGCTGCAGAAGGCGACGAAGATCTCCATCGGTGACGATACCGGCAAGAACACCCTTTTGATTGATCACGCACGTTGCTCCCAATCGCTTCTTCGTCATGACATAGATCGCTTCGGAGAGCGGAACTTCTTCGTGAACGATCGGCACATCATCGCCCGAGACCATGATCTCCTCGACCTTGAGCAGGAGACGCTTCCCGAGATTCCCGCCCGGATGAAACATAGCAAAATCTTCTTTTGTGAAATTGCGCTTGTTCAGCAACGCGATCGCAAGCGCGTCTCCCATCGCAAGCGTGGCCGTTGTAGAAGCGGTCGGCGCAAGATCGTGCGGACAAGCTTCCTCCGCAACACTAATATCTATGACAATGTCGCTGTTCTTGGCAAGGTGCGAGGAGATCTTCCCAACCATCGAGATGATCTTTACGCCAAGCCGGCGAAACATCGGGAGGAGCTGGCGAATCTCTTGTGTATCGCCGCTTTTCGAAATGCAAACCACAATATCATCTTTACGTACCATTCCCAAGTCGCCGTGCACTGCATCGGAAGGATGAAGGAACACTGCTGCTGTGCCCGTCGAGTTCATAGTTGCGACAATTTTCCGGGCAACAATGCCAGACTTGCCCATGCCTGTTACAATGACTCGCCCCTTGCTCGCGAAAATCAAATCCACTGCCTCGGCGAAGAGCCCGTTGATTCTTGCCTCGAGCGCACTGACGGCTGCCGCTTCGATGCGGATCACTTCTCGTCCTTTTTCAATCGTTGGGTTCATATCATTTATGGGCGACCGAATATCGCCGTGACTCGTTTCAAGAGAGAAGGCTGCTGCAACACGGGAAGGCGAAGAGCGCCCTCCAGCGGAACCTTCATTCGAATTTGGTTGTAGGTTCTGAACGCGTGGATTAGATCGGCGTCCGACAATTCCGATTGATGTGAAAAGAGCCTGCTCCAGTCTAACGCAATTCGCGGTTCACGGATGTTCTTGTGCAACATCAACTCATTGTAGAAGACGGTAGGCGGAATAACGTGATTGACAAGCGTCTTCGAATCGTGCACCCACATGCGGCGGTCAGTCGAGCAGAGCGCCAACGCGAGCGCGTGACCTTGATCGGTAACCATTTTGACCTGTCGTAACGGTCGATTGCAGACAGGGCACGCGGAGCGGGGAGACCATTCAGAAAACGACCAACGTCTTTTTTCATTCCCCAACGAGATCGGTCCGAAATGGCGAAGCCCGGCAATCTCATACTCGATTTGATTTCCCAATCTTTCACGAATCATAACCGTAATGGAGTCGCTCGTAGTCTCAACCACTCCGTAGGCAAGGACCTGCGGCAAGGGAGATTCGACATCGGCAATTTCTCCGGGTGGCGCAAGAATGAAATTTCCCTCTCCACGCCGACCTTGTGCAACAACGCTCCACTCGCTCACCAACGTTCGATACTCCCTGTAGCCCGGGCGATTCTCCGGAAGGAGCCAGAGTAACAACTCTCTCTCTATCTCTGTCAATCCTGCTTTGCGGGACGGGAACTGTTTAACTTCTCCCACTTCGACCTCCGAGCAGTAAATCAACGACTTCACGCACTGCACCCTCGCCACCCTTCCGTTTGCAGACATAGTCAACGCTCCGTTTGACTCTTTCGACTGCATCCGCTGGAGCGGCAGAAAGCCCGACAATTTGCAGTAGCTGTAGATCCGGCTCATCGTCTCCGACATAGGCGATCTCCGCATCCGAAAGACCAAGCTTGGACTTCACATCACGGTACGCAACAATCTTATCCTCAAGATTCTGATAAACGTGCGCGATGCCAAGCTCTTCCGCCCTTCTCTGCACCATCCGAGATACTCTCCCAGTCATAAGCCCAACGGGAACTCCCGCACGTTGGAGCTTTACAATGCCGTACCCATCTTGGATGTTAAACTTCTTCATCTCTTCGCCGTCTTCGGAGAAATAAATGCCTCCGTCCGTCATCACACCGTCAACATCCAGGAGAAGGAGCTTGATTCGAGCAAGTTGGGATTTGGCTACTTTTTTCTTCGTCAAGATTTTGAGAACACTCTGAATGGTGGACTAAATTCAATCAACCATCTGTTTGCTCTTCACCAACCGGTCAATCGCTACGATTTGCTTCAGAAGTTTTTCCAGTTCACTCAGCTTAAGCTGGCTTTCCGGGTCACTCAACGCGCGACGCGGGTTCGGATGGGTCTCAATGAACAACGCGTCGCATCCGACTGCCACTCCAGCACGAGCGATTGGCATAATGAACTCCGGTTGCCCGCCGCTTTTTTTGCGCGCGGCGCCCGGCAGTTGCACGGAGTGCGTTACGTCGAGGACGACGGGGTATCCCGTCTTCCTCATAATGGCAAGCGACCTCATATCAACAATGAGATTGTTGTAGCCAAAGGTGGTTCCGCGTTCCGTCAACAGAATGCGCTTGTTACCGACGGCTGCAACCTTTTCAGCCGCGAGCTTCATGTCGGCTGGGGCCAAGAATTGCCCTTTCTTGATGTTCACCGCACACCCTGTCTTTCCCGCGGCCTGGAGCAAATCGGTTTGGCGGCAGAGGAAAGCAGGGATTTGAAGAATGTCCGCTACATCCGCTGCCATCGTGGCATCTTCGACCGTGTGAATATCGGTGAGGATCGGAACCGAGAATTCTCGTTTCACTTCGTCAAGAATCTTAAGCGCCCTCTCCGGACCAATGCTTGAGAATGAGGCTCCGCTCGTACGATTCGCTTTCTTGTACGATGATTTAAAGATGAACGGAATGCGGTAGCGACTCGTCAGCCGTTTGATATACTCCGCCGTCTTCATAACCAAGTCGCGCCCCTCGACAACACACGGACCTGCAATGAGAACAATCGGCTTGGCATCTCCAATAGATATGTTCTTGATCCTAACGACCACGTGCCTAAGGGCTTCCTTTTCCAAAGTTGGATGATCAAACATACAAAAAAATGGTGGATTATCAAAAGAAGCCACTCAGGGTCGTTTCTTGCATCTGCCTGCATTATGGTGTATTTTCTTCTCGACATTGAACATGATGAACATCCGCGCCTACGCAAAGATCAACATTGGCCTCCACATTCTCCGACGACGATCCGACGGCTACCACGACATTGAGACTCTCTTTCACCAGATTGATTGGCATGATGAAATCACTCTGGAGCGAACAGATGGCAAAATTACGTTCTCAACCGATTCCCCGAAACTCAAGGACAGCCCGAACCTCTGTGTTCGAGCCGCTCAACTCCTTCAATCGAACGCGAGCGCTCGTTTTGGCGCTATCATTCATCTCCGGAAAAACATTCCCATAGGCGCCGGATTAGGAGGTGGTAGCTCCGATGCCGCGGCAGTTCTCAAGGGGCTGAATTTGCTTTGGAATCTTAATCTGTCGGATGAACAGCTTGCCGATCTTTCAATTCAACTTGGAGCCGATGTGCCGTTCTTTATCTTCGGCGGCACAGCATTCGGAAAAGGTCGAGGTGAAATTCTGGAGAGAATTGAAATCCCGATGCCATATTGGATCCTCGTCTGTACGCCGGGTGTGCACGTCTCAACGTCGTGGGCATACTCGCAAGCCAGGCCCGATCCGGAAGTCGGACGGGAGGATATTCGATCAATCATCACCGAGTCTGCCCCTCATTTTGGCAAATTGCAAAATGACTTTGAGCCGATAGTGTTTCGTGCTCATCCAGAGATTAAAAGCCTAAAGGAAGAGCTGACTCGCGCAGGATCCGAGATTGCCATGCTCAGTGGAAGTGGATCGTCTGTCTTCGGATTCTTCCGCAGTGAAACCAATGCAAGATCGCTTGTCCGTGAACTTGCCGGCCGATACTCCGTCTCGTTAACGGAGCCATTCTTCAAACCAGAACCGGTTCCCACTCAGAGTTAATGCCCTTGTCCCGCCCGCGCGCTCTCCCCCTCCATACTCTCGCCACCGTTGTTCTCTTTGTTTGCAGCGCGTCAATTGCCCTTGCACAAACCGAGACGCAAGCGGCCTCGGATACATCCGCTGCGAGCGACACCATGCGTGTGCGCTTCATTCCGGGTCTCGGAAAGCTTGCGGAAGGAATTGACTCTGCATCATTTCTGCACAATTCTCAGTTCATTTGGAGTGGGGCGAGTACGGTTGGAGATTTGTTTTCGGTTCAACCCGGGTGGTTCTTGCGTGAATTAGGTGAGCCGGGCCAGCCAAGCCAGCTGAACTTCATGGGAAGCGATTGGCGAGGTGTGGCGCTTCTCCTTGACGGGCGTCCGCTTAATGATCCCATCACGGGCACCTATGACATCAGCGACATTCCCGTAGAATACATAGACCATATTGAGGTCTTCAGCGGACCGCGTGCCCTTGCATTCGGAGGAAATGGAACTGCCGCAACGATCAACATCGTAACACACCAATACAATTCAGTAAGGCCGATCACGAAGATACGATTCTTGCAAGGTCCGTATGAGCACTTGCTCACTGATGCGCTTTATACGCAAAATGTCGCCACCGGTACAAACTTGATGATAGGAGTCCAGCGGCAAGTCACGGATGGGCGATTCTCAAACGCGGTGTATGACTCGTGGAACGTCCGTACGCGACTCCGTTACAACATCTCTGACCGTCTCAACGTTTCCATTTCTGATTTCTACACCAAAGCATCAACGGGGATGAATGGTGGTGTTTGGTATGACAGCACCAGATCGATTTTTGAAGAAGGATTAGCGACCGTTCGATATCCATCGGCCGCTGAGAACAAATCACGTCACGATCTAACCGGATCCATTGTCGCTCGACTATGGAGCGATACGCTCGCCCTGAGCCAGCTACACATCTACCATTCGTGGATGGATCGGGAGTTTCGTGATGGAATGTTTGCAACCCATGAAACAGAAGGCACCTACTCCTGGCAAATGACGGGCGCAAAGATACTGCAGCGTCAGAGCGGGTCGTTCTATTCAGGAATATTAGGAGCGCAAATCGAACGACGAGAAGTTGTATCGTCGCAAGTCCTAACAAAGCGTAACCACACTCATGTCTCGCTTTTCGGTGATGTTCAAATCTCGGCGCTTTCTCCCCTTTCCGCGTCAATTTCTTTTCGGCAAGACCGCATCAACAGTGTACCGCTCTTCTCGTACGGCGGTGAAGTTGGATTGAGCTTGGCAACGGAACTTCGACTCTTCGGTTCCTACGCGCACATCTCTCGATTCTCTCCGTTTTATGAACAAGATTGGTATGTCGGGTTCTCGTTCCCCCCCAATCGACATGAAAGACATTGGATCTACTCTGCGGGTGTGGCGTGGCGATCAGAACACTTCAACATCGAGGCGACAGCCTACCGACGAGAAATTCAGAACGAGACCCGATTCGGAAGCCTGACCTACGCCCGTCGCATTGGCGCTTTTCTCGAAACCGTTCCGTCCGCGGAAGTTCAAGGAGGAACAATCTCATCGGAGCTTCGCGTCTGGCACTTCGAAGCAAGAGGACACGCTACCTTCACGGAGCAATCGAATGCTTCTTCTTATCAAGTAAGTCTCCCTCGATGGACACTCTACGGCGAGCTTGCATATCGTGCTGTACTCTTCAAGGAGAAATTAGATGTCCGATTGGGAATCTCTGGGCGTTATGTCGGAGCAAACCCCGGAGTTGTGTATGTCCCGGCTCGGAGCGTCTTCGCTGATCATCAGAGACTTCCACTTGGCCATTTCTCCACCTTCGATCTTTTCGGAGTATTCAAGATTGGCGATGCCTACATCAACATCAAATGGGAGAATGTGCCTAACATCAATGCGATGACCACCTTTGCCCATCCTCTGTTGGGAAGAAACTTCAAACTTGGGGTCAATTGGAGATTCATGGACTGATGGGAAAAATCATAACAGTCTTTGGCAGCTCACGGCCACGCGAAGATGATCCGGAATACGTTGTTGCGTACGAAGTGGGAAAGGAACTTGGTCGTGCCGGCTTCACGGTTTGCAACGGCGGTTACGGCGGCATCATGACGGCAAGCGCGCACGGAGCAAAAGACGCTGGCGGCGAAACGATCGGTGTTACAGCGACGGTATTTCAACGCTCGGCAAACCGATGGATCGATCGCGAGGTTCAAACAACTACGTTGGTTGAACGGCTCATGAAACTTGTCGAACTCGGAGATGGCTACGTAGTTCTGAAAGGGGGAACCGGTACTCTTCTGGAACTTGCCTACGTTTGGGAATTTGTCAACAAAGGGATGATGAAAGAAAAACCGATCGTGATCGTTGGCGATTTCTGGAATGTCGTTGTGGAAACGTTACGGTCGGAATTACTCTGGGAGGGTTTCGGAGATTGCACGAAGCTGATACAGAGAGTTGACACTCCCACCGCGCTCTCCGACGCGCTTACGGCGCGACTTTGATCTCACCGCGAGCGAACCATGTTTATCCCTTACGGCTCATTTCGGATTCGATCATCATCCTGACGACATCGACCATTGAGTACTTTGCCTTCCATCCTAGATCCCGTTCTGCCTTCGTAGGATTAGCCTGTACCTCGTGAATGTCCGAAGGGCGAAAGAGCATCTTGTCGTGCAGAACGTGGTCTTGCCATCGGAGCCCCACATGCGAAAAGGCCGCGTCGACGAATTCTTCCA
>JANONN010000004.1:0-4539 GCA_031420835.1 Ignavibacteriales bacterium
CTCATTTGGCGAGGGCAAGCGAGATGCCGACAGTTCGGGTGTGACACGACACTAGCGCGGATGGGCAGCTGCGTAGGCGGCGTTTTCTCGACCGCAAGGGTCGCGTCGCTTCGATGAACCTTACGCAGGCCGAAGAATCGCGTCTCACGAAGACATTCGACTTTGTTCTCAAGAGCACGAGTGGCGATTCGCTCTCCGGCAGGATTCGATTCCCGAAAGGAGACGGTCCGTTTCCCGCAGCGATCTTGTGTGTCGGAATCGAAACGGGGAAGGAAGTGATCGCCATGATCGAAGGACAAGACAGCGTCATTCTGATGGCGGTTGATTATCCGTTCGAAGGGAAAATGGATTTCTCAGGCTGGGCGTCTGTGGGGACGGTCTTCCGGCTTCGTTCGATGGCAATGCGAACTGTCCCGCTTCTCTTGAATTGCCTCGACTGGCTGTTCGAGCAACACACGGTCAAGAAGGACGATGTCAGTGTAGCGGCAGTGAGTTTCGGTGTCTTCACCGGAGTACCTGCGGCAGTGATTGATCAGCGCGTGCGGCGACTCGTCGTAGTACAGGCCGGTGGGAGTCTCTCGACTGTTATTGCTCACAATGCGGAACGATGGGGATCGCCGCTCCCCGGATGGCTTTCGGGATGGTTGGGGGGCGCCATTCTTTCGCACTTCGAACCGACGAAATACATCGCGCATCTCGCTCCTCGTGAGTTGATCATGATCAACGGGGATGGGGATTCATTCTTCCCTCGTCAATCCGCTACGGCGTTATACGACCAAGCGCGCGAGCCGAAGGAGATCACATGGCACAAGAGCGCTCACGTGATGCCCGGTGAAAGGGAAAAGATTAGAGAGTTGACAAACATCGTGGCGAAAAGGGTGTATGGTGATATCAAATGATTGTCATCAACTATTTTCCATCCATGTGAAGTGGACGCAGAGCGTCCTCGCCTCAGCGTTCCGACGGAGACCGTCGGAACGAGTGGTCTTAATTCTCGTTCCCACGCTCTGCGGTAAGTTCCATCACCACTCTGTCGTGACATTGATAAGCCCATTCAATCCGGCGTAGTTTCGTGCACTCGAGTATCGCCAGTGAACCGGATCATCGACATATCCCTTTCGAACAGGGTTGTTGTGAATATACTCGATCTTCTGCCTCATCATCTCATCACCCTGAATAAGCTGTGGATGACTGCCTTCCTGCCAGAACTGATGAAATCGATCTTTCTTGTGGGGCAACTTGGCTAACTGCAATTGTCGCAACAAACCAACCGCGCGTTCCTTGTCGAGTTCATCGATGATCGTTCTGGCCGTATAGGATTTGAAATCACCGATCTCCTTTTTGAGGTCAGCGCTAGATGCGATGAGATGGAGGTGGTTTTCCATCAGGACATACGAGTACAGGACTATGCGGTTATTGTCTTGAAGGAACTGAAGGGAGCTGAGAACGATCTCCGCCAATGCAGGTCTAGCAAAAACGGGAAGCCAATCAACCACTGTGCATGTCAAGAAGTGCGGCTGAGTGTTCTCAAGGATCTTGTATCGGCTTCTTGCCATTGTGGTGACTCTCTCTTGCTCGTCCAATTCTCGTTCGCTCTGCGTGGGAACGGTCGTAGCACCACTCCTGCGGTGAGTTCTGTTCCGGGTGTGGCGGTCGTGAAGCGGACGCAGAGCGTCCTCGCCTTTCGTTCCGACGGAGACCGTCGGCACGAGATGAAGTAAGATGAGGGGTTATTCGTCCTTATAAATGAGCACCACCGCGTTTCCTTTCTCATCAATGTAGGCGCGATACATCCCTGATGTATTGAACGGCATCGCGATATTTCCGTTTCTGTCCAGAGCAATCACGCCACCATCGCCGCCAAGCTTGCCGACTTTTTCAATGACCAACTCTGCTGCTTGTTTCAGGGGGAGTCCTTTGTATTCCATCATTGCCGAAATATCATGAGCTACGACAGAGCGGATGAAATACTCGCCGGCTCCCGTTGCGGAGACTCCGCACGTATTATTATTGGCATACGTTCCGGCGCCGATGATCGGCACATCCCCAACGCGACCGAACTTTTTGTTTGTCATCCCACCTGAAGAAGTCGCTGCGGCGAGATTTCCGTTCCTATCTAATGCCACCGCCCCAACCGTGCCTCGCTTGTCTGGGAGCGCACCCTGACGCTGGTCACGTTCTTTTGCACGCTGAAGTTGCTGCCATCGTTCTTCCGTACGGAAGTAGCTCGGATCAACAAACTCAACTCCTTGCTGCTTCGCAAACGCTTCTGCGCCCTCGCCGATCATCATTACATGAGGAGATTTCTCCATCACCAGTCGAGCAAGATCAATGGGATTTTTTATTCTCTTCAGAACCGCCACTGCTCCTGCTTTCAGGGATGCCCCATCCATGATTGCCGCATCCAACTCGTTGGTTCCTTCATTCGTAAAGACGGCTCCCTT
Organism: Ignavibacteriales bacterium; assembly: GCA_031420835.1. Lineage (GTDB taxonomy): Bacteria > Bacteroidota > Ignavibacteria > UBA10030 > UBA10030 > JANONN01. The sequence continues at coordinate 2,445 of JANONN010000004.1, forward strand.
ACCTGCATTGAAGAGCGGCGAGTCTTCCATGATGCGAACGGAAGCGATGACCGCGTCGAGACTTGTACCCCCTTGTTTCACAATGTTGTAACCTGCCATCAGAGCTTCGGTGAGTTTCTCACGGTACTGTTTCTCGCGATCCGGAGTCATTTGTTCTTTCCGGATCGTTCCGGCTCCACCATGAATGACAATGCGCGGAGTGACGGACTGTGCCGCTGTGGTCGTCACAAGAACGGAGAGAATGAGAAAGGAAAAGAAAAGATTCGTGATGTTGAAGAGACGTTTATTCATGATGTGTTACCTCCAAATGGAAAAAGTGCAAAGAGCGTTCTTGCCACAAACAAGTGACACTCAATGGAACGTCCCTTCGGCAATGGTTCGTGTGCGAAGGATGGTCTCCTGTCGGAAGAGTTTCTTGTAATCATTGATGAAGAGAACTGCAACGACTGAGAAGCGCCATCGTATCATGGGCACAATTTGTTTATCTAAAAGAGCAAATGCAAACGGATAAGACTAATCGCGCATTCAAGGAGCCGCCCTGCCTGAATTTGTCCTTGCGATTCTCATGAGATTGCGTATCTTTGACAACACGGTTTGCTATCGGTGTTCTCTGTTACTTCCGCTTCCCCGCGTTGCTGATAAACTGAAAAGTCCATATTAAAAATACTACACTTGTGGAGACCATGAAATGAAACACGATCGAAATGAACCATGCCATTGCGGAAGTGGAAAGAAATACAAGAACTGTCATGGTCGAAAGAGCTTCGCCTCCTCTCTTTCAGGCAAGCTAACGTTCGGGCTGTTGGGCATCGTTGTTGGTGCGGGCGGAATTGTACTGTTCCTTGACGTTTCAAAGGACAACCAATCTTCGATTTCAGAACCATCATCTCAACTCGGAGTGGCGCCTCCGGGAAAAGTCTGGTCTGACGAACATGGGCATTGGCATGATGCTGCGGATAACAATACCCCAACCACTCCTCTGAATCAACAATTAAGAACGCTGCAACCCCAGCCCTCCGGCCTCGTGCCGGAAGGAAAAGTTTGGTCTCCAGAGCACGGTCATTGGCACGATGCAATGGCCGGCAGCACCACGGAACCTCCCGCCATTCAAAAAGGAAGTCCACCGTATCCCCAACCTTCTGGTCCGGTTCCGGAAGGAAAAGTCTGGTCTCCAGAGCACGGTCATTGGCACGACGCGCCCCCCAAGCAATAGCTTGATCTGTGGCGAGGCGTCACGCCCCGCAATTCCTTCTTCTTGCAACATTCGTAACTCCTGGGATGTTTGACATTCCTGTCCCTCTTCTCTACATTGCAGCCGCTTCAATTCTCTCATTGTTGATCGTGGATACCATGAAACTACTGCCGTTTCAAATAAGCAATCTTGTATTCCGTCACGCTGAGCAGCAGCGCAGCGCCGCCAGATGGCGCAACAGTATGGCACCCTTCGACTTCGTCCCAACAAACAACGTCGGGACGGCGCTCAGGGTGACGTTGGAGCGGCGCAAAGTCGAAGCGTCTAATCCGAAAAAAACACAAGATCACTTTCTGGGATTGGCACTACTTCGATCCTTAATGTTCTTATTTCTCTTCTCCCCATCCGTTTCACTTGCGAACGGCTGGGATGTGATCTTGCTTTCGGGCGAAGCATTTCTTGATGTGAAGGTCACAGAAATGCGAAATGATTCGATCCAGATTCAGACACAGGAATGGATTGATTGGTTCTGGCTTGGCAACATCGCGAGGATAGAACGAAAGGGCACAGCATGGGGATTAGGAGCCGCTCTTGGTGGCCTGATTGGATTTGTTGGTGGTGGTTGGTATGCCGTCGAGAATCAAGACAAGACCATTGACCAGCCACCAGTGGTTCGAGGAATACTTGGAGGGCTGATTGGTCTGGTGCCGGGGGGATTGCTGGGTGCGCTCATCGGTGGGATGATCAACACAGGAGTTTCATACGACTTTACAAGAATGAGTTACGATGAGCGGATTGCAGTGGCTCGGAAAATCATTCTCAGCAACTGATGTTACGCACAGGAAGACTTCGTCGTGAGCGCTCAGTCGAACGATATGTAGCCCTTTCAGGGCAAGATGGATT
>JANONN010000005.1:0-8361 GCA_031420835.1 Ignavibacteriales bacterium
CAAGCGCGCATTGCATGACATGGATCCGGATAAGCACGGCGGTGTGCCGGTTCTTGGCGTTAACGGCGTTTCGATCATCGGGCATGGAAGCTCATCGGCCCGCGGAATCGAGAACATGATCATTCGAGCATTTGAAGTAGCAAAGATGGGGCTGAACCGATACATCGAGGAGGCTCTTGCCGCTGCGTCCGAACGAACGGAGGCAACCGCGACTCCTATGGTTCATGCATAACACGACTATTTGAAAATGAAGAAACGACGCGCAACGATTACAGGTATTGGCCACTACGTTCCGGAAAAGGTTCTCACGAATGCCGATCTGGAGAAGATGGTGGACACGAATGATGAATGGATTCGTACTCGGACTGGCATTCGTGAACGCCGCATCATGGAACATGGCGCCACGTCGGACATGGTTGTCCGTGCCATTGAGCCAATGCTCAAGCGACGCGGTATTTCTGCTGAAGAGATTGACCTCATCATTGTTGCAACGATCACTCCAGACATGGTATTCCCTGCCACGGCGTGTGTCATTCAGGAGAAGCTCGGTGCAAAGAACGCCTGGGGATTCGATCTTTCCGCGGCGTGTTCGGGTTTTCTTTACGCTCTTGTAGCAGGTGCGCAATTCATTGAGACCGGCGTTCATTCAAAAGTGCTGGTGGTCGGCGCAGACAAAATGAGTGCAATCCTTGATTACCAGGATCGTAATACGTGCATTCTGTTTGGAGATGGCGCGGGCGTTGCGCTTCTTGAGCCATCCGAAGAAGAAGGATACGGCATCATTGATCATCGCCTCTATGCTGACGGTTCTGGTGGCCAGTTTCTCTTTCAAAAGGCCGGTGGTAGTCAAATCCCCGCTAGCAGGGAGACCGTGGAGAAGCGTTGGCACTATGTTTATCAAGACGGCAAGGCGGTGTTCAAGGTAGCGGTGATCGGCATGGCGGAAGTCTCTGTCGAGGTCATGAAGCGAAACAATCTCAAGCCGGAGGATGTTGCGTGGCTCGTCCCGCATCAGGCAAACTTGCGCATCATTGATGCGACAGCAGACCGTATGGGCATTGATCGCTCGAGGGTCATGGTCAACATTGAAAAGTATGGTAACACTACGGCTGCTACGATTCCTTTGTGTCTCTCGGAGTGGTGGGAATGCGGCCGACTGAAGCGTGGACAGAATATCGTCCTAGCAAGTTTTGGCGCAGGATACACGTGGGGTGCGATCTATGTGAAGTGGTCGCTTGTAAACCCGGAAAAACCGTGACATCAATCTGAATGAGCACTGCGTTCGTTTTTCCGGGCCAAGGTTCGCAGTACATCGGCATGGGACGGGATCTCTATCAACACGCCGACGCGAAACAGCTTTTTGATAAGGCTGACGAGATTTTTGGATTCGGGCTTTCGAAGCTCTGCTTTGAAGGACCAGAAGAAGAACTCCGGCAGACAAAGAACACACAACCGGCGATCTTTTTGCATTCGGTTGTCATAGCGAAGTTGATTCAGTCGACGCGAGCGGTTATGGCAGCCGGTCATTCATTAGGCGAATACTCCGCGCTTGTCTATGCTGGAGCGCTCACATTTGAAGATGGTCTGAAGCTCGTCCGGCTGCGCGGCGAGTTGATGCAGAGGGCAGGAATCGAGAGACCCGGAACAATGGCGGCCGTGGTTGGTCTTGAGCCATCCGTCGTAAAAGAAGTTTGCTCCGACGCGAGCGCAACAGGAATTGTGCAGGCGGCGAACTTCAATTCGCCCGGACAGATTGTGATCTCCGGCTCGGTGGAGGGAGTTCGCAAGGCGATGGATCTTGCGAAGACTCGTGGCGCGAAGCTCGTTAAGGAACTCCCCGTGAGTGGAGCTTTCCATTCACCGCTCATGGAATCGGCACGAGAAGGATTGAAGGTTGCTCTGGAGAAGACGGAGATTCGAAATGCATCGATGCCGGTGTACGCAAACGTTACTGCAAGTCCGGTGCAACAGGCAAACGAAATTCGCTCTCTTCTCAACCAACAACTGACGAGTCCGGTTCGATGGGAAGAAACAATTCAGAACATGATCAAAAATGGAGCTTCAATGTTTGTAGAGCTTGGCCCTGGAAAAGTCTTGCAAGGACTCGTCAAGCGAATCGACGCGAGTGTGACCACCAAAGGTGTTGACAAGTTGGCTGATCTCACAGCGCAAGAATGAACATGGGAGTGCTTCAAGACAAAATAGCATTGGTGACGGGTGGATCCCGCGGAATCGGAAGGGCGATCGCTATTGCATTTGCAAAAGAGGGCGCGAATGTGGCATTCACGTACAAGAGTGCGTCCGCCGGAGCCGAATCAACGGTAAAAGAAATCGAAACGCTTGGTCGCAAGGCGCTTCCTCTCCAGTCCGATGCAAAAAGTTTTTCCGAGGCAGGTCGAGTCGTCGAAGAAGTCGTCAAATCATTCCAGCGGATTGACCTGTTAGTGAACAATGCGGGCATTACGCGCGACACGCTCTTGATGCGAATGAGCGAAGAGGATTGGGATGATGTGATTGACACAAACCTCAAGAGCGCCTTCAATTTTTCGAAGGCTGTTTGCCGGCACATGATGGGGCAACGATCTGGTCGAATTATCAATATTAGCTCGATTGCAGGCGTTATCGGCAATCCCGGGCAAACGAACTACGCGGCTGCGAAGGCAGGAATGATTGGCATGACGAAGACTCTTGCAAAAGAACTTGCTTCGCGCAATATTCAAGTAAACGCGGTTGCTCCAGGTTTTGTAGATACCGACATGACCGAGAAGATTACCCCACAACAAAAGGAAATATTGCTGAACATAATCCCGATGAAGCGAATGGCGAAACCGGAGGAGATCGCCAGCGTTGTCGTGTTTCTCGCATCACCGGCGTCGAGCTACGTGACAGGGCAAGTTCTCTGTGTTGACGGCGGCATTGTAATGTAAACGAATAGTCATACTCAATCTTAACATATCCTGAAAGGAGATACACATGTCAGACGTTGACGCAAAAGTCAAAGAGATCATTGTCTCAAAGTTGGGTGTTGATGAGGGACAAATCACGGCTGAGGCATCATTCACGAACGATCTCGGTGCCGATTCGCTCGATACCGTTGAACTCGTGATGGAATTTGAAAAAGCCTTCAGTATGCAAATCCCCGATGAAGACGCTGAGAAGATCGCCACGGTGGGTGATGCGATCAAGTATATCAAAGGCAAGACCGGTAAATAAGGGCAATGTTTTTGATTCTGGTGCTTGGTGTTGGGTCGCTGTGAAAACCAGGCATCAGGTGGAGCGGTCACGACATTGGCTGAGGAACACATGACCATGAATGGACAACGGCGTCGAGTCGTTATCACCGGATTGGGAGCGATTACACCGATCGGTTTGACGGTCGAAGAGTACTGGAAGAACTTGCTCGATGGCAAGAGCGGTGCTGCGCCAATCACGTACTTCGAAGTTTCAAACTACGACACAAAGTTCGCCTGTGAGGTGAAGGGCTTCGATCCGATAAACTATATGGATAGGAAGCTTGCGCAACGGTGTGATCCTTTTACACAGTACGCTCTTGCTGCGGCTGAAATGGCGATCAAGAACTCCGGTCTGAACTTGGAGAAGGAAAATCGCGATCGCATCGGTGTCATTGTCGGTTCAGGGATCGGCGGCATGTGGACGTACCATCGCCAGCAGGAGAGTTTGTTCGAAACCAAAGGGCCTCACCGGATTAGTCCCTTCTTCATTCCGATGTTGATCTCAGATATAGCGCCCGGTCGTATCTCGATGCGCTATGGTTTAAGAGGTCCGAACTACGCCACGACTTCCGCGTGTGCGACAGCCTCGCACGCTATTGGCAGCGCGTTCATGCTCATCGAGCGGGGCGACGCGGATCTGATGGTGACCGGCGGAGCGGAAGCGGCGATTTGCCCAATGGGGATTGGCGGCTTCAATGCGATGCGGGCGCTTTCTACTCGCAACGGCGATCCGGAGAAAGCAAGCCGTCCGTTCGATGCGAACCGGGACGGTTTTGTCATGGGGGAAGGTTCCGGTATTCTCATCCTCGAAGAACTTCAGCATGCTCTTGATCGAGGTGCAAACATCTTTGCGGAACTTGGAGGCATTGGCTTCACGGCCGACGCACATCATATCACCGAGCCAGCGCCGGGTGGCGAAGGGGCTGTCCGGTCGATGCGTTTGGCGTTAAAGGATGCGAGGATGAAACCGGAAGAAGTGCAGCACGTCAACACGCATGGAACCTCAACGCCTGTCGGCGATAAGAACGAAACCGCAGCGATCAAGACTGTCTTCGGCGCGAACGCAAAGAACATGGCAATCAATTCTACGAAATCAATGATTGGCCATCTTCTTGGTGCTGCAGGAGCGGTGGAGTTGATTGCGACAGTTCTTGAAGTCCAGAATAATAAAGTACATCCAACGATCAATTATGAATCTCCCGATCCCGACTGCGATCTGAACTATGTCCCTAACAAGGGGCAGGATTGGGAACTTGAGGCAGCCATCAGCAACACGTTTGGCTTTGGAGGTCATAATGCCTCCATTCTTATAAGGAAGTACCGCGAGTAGTCAGCGTACGTTACGGCGTGCGCAGAACTTTTGTGCTAACTGCGCTTCACAACCTCATTCGAAAACTCGTCCTGCGAAAGGATGAGCATACTCTATCAGAAACGCCCGGATTGCTCCAGGTTCTTAGCCACCGGTCGTTTCCGTTTTCTCGCTTCGAGAAAATCATTGAGTACCACCCAAGGAGTTGGAAATACTTCCTCGAATCGCTCCTCCATCGCTCCTACCTCCAGTATCTCGACGTTGCGATACATTCGAACGAACGGCTCGAGTTCCTTGGCGACGCTGTTCTGAACTTCCTTGTGGCTGATTTCCTTCACACACAATACCCTCATCTCGCCGAGGGGAACCTCACAAAGTATCGATCCCGTCTGGTCAACCGGAGGATATTAGCGCAGCGGGCAAAGGAGCTGAACATAAGCGAGTTTCTCTTCCTCAGTCCGAGTGCATCACAATCACTTGATAGTGGTTCGGATTCTATTCTTGCAGATTCCTTTGAGGCTCTGATCGGGGCTTTGTATCTTGACGGGGGGATGGAGGCGGCAAAGGCGTTCGTGGAGCGAAACTTGCTACAACACATTGACATGACAGCATTGATAAGCGCTGATGACAATTACAAGAGCGCGCTGTTGGAACATGCGCAATCTCGTTCGTTAGGGATTCCAAAATATTCTCTCTTGAAAGAGGAAGGTCCGGACCACGACCGACGGTTTACGATCGAAGTACTTGTCGGAACTGAAAGCTATGGCGTTGGAACAGGTCGAAGCAAAAAAGACGCAGAGCAAGCGGCAGCGTTCATGGCATTGGAAAAAATTCAGTTTCAAAGCACGAACCAAAACTAAGTCTATGGTAACTCAACATCCCCTTCTTGAAAGTGACAAAGAGATTCGCAAGCTCCTCGCGGCGGCTCGGACAATTGCCGTGGTTGGTGCATCCGAAAAACCGTGGCGGGATAGCAACAGTATCTCTCAGTATCTGATCGACAGTGGTTACGTTGTCTATCCTGTCAACCCCGCGTATGGAATGGTGCTTGGAGTGACGTGCTATCCGGACATCCGTGCGATTCCTGCTTCGATTGATATTGTAAACATTTTCCGCCGTTCCGATGCGGTGCCTGAGATCGTAGAACAGGCAATTGAGATCAAAGCAAAGGCGGTATGGATGCAATCGGGTATTATTCACGAAGAAGCTGCCGAACGTGCGTTGCAAGAAGGAGTGCATGTTGTGATGGATCATTGTATCGCTGTGGATCATCGTCGGCTGATGTAGAAACATATCGACACGATCGATAGACCCCTTTTCTCATGGAAAGGGGTTTTGTGTTCAAAAAGAGTTGGCAGCGGGAAAAGCAGAGAACAGTGAAATTTGTCAGCTGATGTTACGCAAGCCCAAAATTATGCCTCATAAAAAAAGGCTGTCATGCCCGAATGCCTTAGTCGGGCATCCATTTCATACCTGCCCGCGCAGGCGGGGATTCCCGCCTAAAACATGCGGGAATGACACTTCTTCTTTTCCTTTTTGCGTAACATCAGTTATCAGGTTAAACATTGGGATAACGATGCTCAGCGTTGCATGTGCGTTGCAGACGTTCGCGGCGTACGCAGACGACGGAGTTGCCGACTCGACGCTGGTGGTGCAAAGCATTCAGGTCTTGGGCAATGAAAGCACGAAGGACTTCACCATTTTTCGGGAAATGTCGTTGCGAGTTGGCTCCGAAGTGACGCCAAACGCGCTCGAACACGACCAAGATCGCATTTACAATTTGGGACTCTTCAACAGAGTTGAAATCGACACGTTCGTGACCGGTCGCAGCGTTGATCTGGTTGTGAGAGTGCATGAACGATGGTATCTCTTCCCGTATCCGATCGTCGGAATCAAATATCGCGATCCAAAAAACCTCTTCTACGGTTTGGGTGTCACGCATCAAAATTTTCGCGGCAGAAATGAAAAGCTCTGGTTTGCCTTTGCGCTCGGATTTGACCGCTGGGTACAGATGGGGTATCAAAATCCCAGACTCACGAATGACGATGATATTTTCTTTCGTTCCTCGGTGAGCTATGGAAAAGTGAAGAGTCTTAGCGAGCTCCAGCAGCTTTATACGCAGACACAGCTTTCCGTTCAACTTTCCGTTGGTAAACGATTCGGGTTGTATCACTCGTTGGTTGGATGGACCAACTATGACATTTGGCAGGTTTCAATGCCGTCACCGGGACGGACAGTGTCGAGTACGGGACGTGATGAATTCATCACGATTGGTGTTCGTTACACGGTCGATAAACGTAATCTTCGTGAGTATACAACAGAGGGTTACTTCGCTTCTGTCTATGCGAGCAAGTATGGCCTTGGCGAATCAGAGGTCAATTTTTTTAAGTACGGGTACGATGCGAGATATTTCACGTCAGTGATTGGTGATCTGACGTTCGCCGCGCGGACGTTCGGTACAATCTCCGGTGGGGGGGTCATCCCAAACTACCGGCTTGAGTTCTTTGGTTACGGAGAGCGCATCCGAGGCTATTTCAATAAGGTGTATGAAGGGGAGCACGTCTTCGGCGGAAATGTTGAGTTGCGTTTTCCGATCTTGAATCCAAGATACTACAACTTTCCATACTCGTGGTTGCCGGAGTTTAGTGTTTGGAGATATGGCTTGTACGCCGGCCTTTTTGCTGACGTTGGAAGAATTTGGCATCGAGACGAGTCGCTTTCGTTGCACGACTGGAGATCGGGATTCGGAGGCGGGCTTCACTTTCTTCTTCCCTACAGCATAGTCATCCGAACCGAGTATGCGATGAACAATCGAGGCATCGGACAGTTTGTGTTGGATTTCGGAGTGTCGTTCTGAGTATGGATTACTTTTTGGCTTCGGTCGAAGATATTTTTGAATCGACAATTGTCGTTCGTGGAGACGAACTCAGGCACCTTTCCCGGGTCTTGCGAAAAAAAGTCGGCGACCGGATCCTTGTCACCGACGGAAATGATCGGATGTTTGAAGCCGTGATACGCTCCATCCATCGAGACGAGGCGGCGTGTGAGATTCTTCAGACACAACTGCGGGTCAATGAGCCGAAGATTGAAGTGACGCTCGCTGTCTCCTTATTGAAAAACCCTGCCCGTTATGATTTTCTCATCGAAAAGGCGACGGAGCTTGGTGTTAGAACGATCATTCCGTTACTGTGCGAACGGACTATCCCGAAACATGAAAAGCACGAACGTCTCCTGAAGATTGCACTTGCCGCTGTGAAGCAGAGCGGCCGTTCGTATCTTCCGAAGATTTTCATACTCACGTCATTCGAAGCGATGGTTCATGCAGCTCGAGAGTATGACTTGAGTTTGATTCCGCACGAACGCACCGAGCAATCGCAGTACATTGGGTCGGTGCTGAAGCATCATCCAAAGGTCCGATCGGCGCTGATCGTGATCGGTCCTGAGGGTGGCTTTACGGATCGGGAGTTAGTCATCGCATCGGAAAGTGGGTGTGTCCCAATTTCGTTGGGACCCCGCCGCCTGCGCTCGGAAACAGCTGCAATCTCGGCCATTAGCTGTGTTGTCGGTGGTTGGTAATACAAACACGAAGGAGAAAGTAGAACGATGAAGATCATTATTGTAGGCGCGGGAGAAGTTGGCTTCCATCTTGCGAAAATCCTTTCTCAAGAGCGCCACGACATTACCGTTGTGGATAAGAACGCACAACAGTTGGCCCGTGTCAACGAAGCGCTGGATGTGATGATTATTGAAGGAAGCGGAAGCCAGATCGGCACGTTGAAGAAAGCAAGTGCTCGGGATGCGGATATGCTCATTGCCGTC
>JANONN010000006.1:0-2093 GCA_031420835.1 Ignavibacteriales bacterium
TGCGCCGTTTGCACCTCGACGAAGTGCCCCAGTTCATCAATGTGTTGCTGGGAGACATGAGTCTCGTTGGTCCCCGCCCAGAACGTCCCTACTTCGTAGAAAAGCTATCACGGGAACTTCCACTCTATCGTCGCCGTCTGAAAGTACGCCCGGGTATCACCGGTTGGGCACAAGTGAAGCATACCTATGACCAGTCAGTCGAGGATGTGAAAGCCAAAGTGAAGTATGATCTCTATTACATAGAGAACATGTCATGGCGGTTCGATCTCAAGATCTTGTTCAACACGTTCTATGTGATGATCAGAGGGAAGGGACACACGTAGCAATGAAAAATTCAAAATGAAAAATGAAAAAATAGCAGAGTTACAACCACAAAGTGAAAGACTCCCGATGAACTTGCAGATGGTAGATTTGGTTGCGCAGTACCGTAAGATCAAACAGGAGGTTGATGAAGCAATTCATCGGGTGTTGGACTCCGGACAGTTTGTTCTCGGAAAAGAAGTTGGAGAGTTTGAATCAGCCGTGGCAAGGTATCTCGGAGTTCAACATGCGATCGGCTGTGCTTCGGGGACAGATGCGCTGCAAGTGGCAATGATGGCGTTGGGTATTGGACCCGGTGATGAGATCCTAACGACGCCGTTTACGTTTGTTGCTACGACGGAGACGATCGTACTGCTTGGAGCCAAACCTGTCTACGTTGATATTGAACTGGGCGCATACAATATCGATCCGTCTAAGATCGAAGCTGCCATCACCAAGCGTACGAAAGCGATTATTCCTGTGCACCTGTACGGCCATCCATGCGACATGGATCCAATTATGAACCTTGCTGAACGTCGCGGTATCTCGGTCATCGAAGACTCAGCGCAAGCGATGGGTGCCGAATACAAAGGTCGAAGGGTGAGCGGAATAGGTACGGTGGGATGTATCAGCTTCTTCCCGAGCAAGAATCTTGGTGCGTTCGGTGATGCAGGAATGGTCGTCACGAACGATGCGGCACTCGCTGAGAAAGTCCGGATGATCATCGTTCACGGTTCGCGGGTCAGATACAAACATGAAGTCATAGGAGTCAATAGTCGGCTCGATACCCTGCAAGCTGCTATCCTCAATGTGAAATTGAAATATCTCGATGAGTGGCATGAAGCACGTCGCCGCGCCACAAGGACATACAATAAGCTCCTTGCATCCGCCGATGTTGTGAGACCACATGAAGCTCCCTTTGCCCGTCATATTTATCATCAATACACTTTAAGGGTCAAGAACCGGGATGCAGTTGCTGCTCATCTCGCACAACACAAAATTCCTCATGCGATCTATTATCCAATTCCATTGCATCTTCAGACGGCATTTCAGAATGTCGGACGCCCGAAAGGGACTTTCCCTATTGCGGAGAAAGCATCGGATGAAGTGTTGTCGCTCCCGATGCACACAGAATTAACCGACGAACAGCAAAAGTACATTGTCTCTGAACTTCTCGACGGTATCAACAAATCCAGAACCTGATGAAGACTCTCCTCCAACCAGTTGACAACCTGATGAAACAATCTCTGATCGTAATTCCGACCTACAACGAGGCCGACAATCTCACGAAGTTAGTACCGAGAATTCTCAAGCTTGGCGATAATTTCTCGGTTCTGATTGTGGACGATAACTCTCCAGACGGCACTGCAGACGTGGTGAGGAAGCTGCAACAGGACAACGAGCGTCTGCATCTTATTGTTCGCGAAAAGAAAATGGGTTTAGGGACCGCGTATGTCGTAGGATTCAAGCATGCGCTTCAGCATGGATACGATTTTGTTTTTGAGATGGATGCAGATTTCTCGCACGACCCCGACGAAATTCCAAACCTTCTTTTGAAGGCGCAAGAATGTGATCTGGTCATTGGATCTCGGTACGCGACGGGTGTCAATGTTGTAAACTGGCCGATGCGTCGGTTGATGTTGAGCTTCGCAGCGAATTGGTACACACGCGTCATCACAGGCCTGCCAGTTCGTGATACAACAAGTGGATTCAAATGTTATAGGCGAGCAGTTCTTGAGAGTATTGATCTTGACAAGATCAGTTCTAATGGATACGCCTTCCAGATCGAGACG
>JANONN010000007.1:0-1513 GCA_031420835.1 Ignavibacteriales bacterium
GCATGCGGTAGCGGTATTGAGCATGGTGGGCCGGGAATACCGATTGACCAAAGACATGGTCGAAGCCGCATCGAATCTTAAGCTCTCTTTAGCAAAAACTCCCATCACTCTCCGCCAAGCGCTTGCCGATGCGCCGGGACAAGGAAGTTTTGTTTGGCGTCTTGGATTTCATTCTCGCGGTGCAGCGAACGAAATTGACTCGCTATTTAGCGAAATACTGCCTGGAATTGCAGAATCGCCGTCTGCAATCCTTCAAAAGCACAAAATGTCGAGATTGAATTAGTCCAAAAGAAAAAACATGGAGATAAATGCATGACACTTCGTCGTTCCCTGACTGCAGCAATTAGCAAGATCGACGGTGTGGATCCGGAAGCAGTTCGATCGTTTGTAACTCAAGAAAAAGAAATTGAAGAACCAAATTTCATAAGGAATCCAAATCAAAATTGTAGTCCTCAGCAAAACGCCTCGCTCGTGGCAGGGGCATCCAATGAGGCTGAGCCTGCGAAAGCGACATTGCGTCATACAGATAAACTCGCAGCGTCTTTGATAGACCGAACACGAACCAGAATCCAGCCGATAGGTCTAATACCCGTCACGGTGCGACTACGTCCAGAAATAGCTGGAGCTCTAAAACACGCGGCATTGGAGCGGGAATTAGGCGGTGCGGACCCTTTCACACAGCAGGCTATTGTTGAGGCAGCAATTGAATGTTGGCTTCGAGGGATTGGTTACGAGCTTTAGAATGCAGAAACTGGAGAGATTGCCATTGCAAACTGTCTTTTCATGTCATTCGCCGCCAATGCGTTCTTAAACACAATTTCGAGGATTTTTATGAAAATTTCGATCGCACTCTTGTGTAGAGAGTATCAACAAGGATAGGGTAAAAGGGGAAGATTGCTTCAATGAGGCGTCTGAACGGAGTTCAGTCAATTACTTTTCGCAATTGGTAGCAGAATTGGACGTCTGCTTTTGATTTTTTTTGTGCGATTTGGTCCGCTTGGATTGTACCGAACTCGCGTTAAGGAGACCGATCGTGGCTGCTATCGCTTTTGATTCATCTAACTCCATCATTACTTTGCCCCGCGCCTTAAAATCCTATTATGAGGAGCAATCCCGAAACGACGAAACTCTTGGCCGTTTGCCAGTTTTTGAACGCTCCCTCAAAAAAATGCGGGATACGTTTCATACCCGACTAAGCGACGAACTCCGAAGCAATTTTCACGATCTTGAAAGCGCGACAAATCGAAACGACCAAATTGGTTGCTACAACGAGATCCTACTGTCCATTGAGGAAATGAATCGGCAGTGGTGTAGTTTCTTGAAGCAATGTTGGTTGTTCGACGATTTTGCGACGATTCAAGCACAGGGCAAACGCGGAATGCAAGAAGCAACAACGGCTCGCGAGAGCTGGAAGAAATCAGGTTTATCGGACGAAGTTTTTCAATCGGAATCGTTCCCTTCGATTGCCACTGCAGAATTCGTCAGCCGAAAGCGGCACGAATTGAAAGCTCAC
>JANONN010000008.1:0-1697 GCA_031420835.1 Ignavibacteriales bacterium
GATCACTTCATCAAACTTTCTCACCACACCGTCAATCTCAATCGCATCTGGAAAGAGCCTCTTGCCGTACGCACCCACAAGATAACCCTGTTCAAAAATAGCCTGGGTCGAGTCATCCGCCGCCGGGATCTCGTCCTTCGCGTTATAATAATGCCATAGCAGCTTGTGACATTGGCGACCACTGAGATATTTTGATTTTGATATGAACGGTCTTTCCATGCTTCCCCCTTCTCTATGACATTTCAGCGGAAGTGAAACCGATCTTTTCTTTTTCATCTTCCGGCTGTTTGTAGAAGCCGGCGTCCATTCGAGCGATCATATGAAGGACATAGTCGGTATCAAGCGGTTTCTCTCCCAATCGTTCGACGACTTCGAGATGCTTGATAAGAGTTGAGATGAAAGCGCCATTCACTTTTCTCGCCTCAAGCACGTCAACCACGACTTCATCAAAGAGCGCAATCAATGCCTGAGAATTGGTCTTCGACGAAATCAACTTCAGGTAGTCGTTCGAATCAATCGGGCTAAGATCCAGGATCATATCGAACCTCCCCGGTCTGCTTGCGGCGATATCAACCAGCCTCTTATCGTTTGTTGTCGTCAACACAAAAATGCCGCTTCCAAGAAATCCGTCCAAATGTTGGAGGAACTTGCCAAGGGCAATCCGTTCCGAATCCCTCCATCTGTTTCCAACCAAGAGATCAATATCATCAATGCACACCACCACCGGAGAAAAACACTTAGCGAATTCGAACACGGCGTCAATCCGATCATCCGAGCCGTTCGCAAAAATAAATGTCGCTTTCCCCTGCGCCTCGTTCGCTATCGCCCTGATCGTTTTGGTCTTCGCTGTGCCCGGCTTGCCGCTCAAAAGGTAGCGGAGTGGTGTTCTCAGTTCATCGAACCTCACAATGCAATCTACAAACAGCCGAATTGACTCGCTGACTGCACCAGAAAGAAAGACATCGTTCAATCCTGTCTTCTCGAGATCGCAGACCTCGATGTCAATATTGACCTGTCCTCGCTCCTTCGCCGGCTTCACCATCAGAAACTTGTTCTTGTACGGTGAATGCTCGAACCCCTGGCGGAGAATATACTGGAGGAGCGCGGTTGGCTTCTTCGCATCTTCATCCAATCCAAGCGCACTTGCAACACAGAAGACCCCTGCTGCATGGTGTTCGAACCGTGTGAAGACGACTTCATACGTGGCACCATGAAAGAACACGGTCGCTTCGATGTTGTCATTCATAACGAGCGAACCATTGCCGCTTCCTGTATCTCCGAGCGTCACCGGCTTGAGACGATATGACGGTTCCGTATCCCTCGCTAACAGCCTGAGGACACGAAACTCTGGACCCAAGACCTCTTCCCGGAAGGCTTTGTTGACGAATGCCTTGGCAAACAGCCAAGGGAAGTGATCAAGATCCATCTCCTGATAGCTCGATTGCGAGCTAAGCCCCGAATCTTGCATTTTTTCGGCTGAGAATTTTCTCAAAGGTCTCTCCCTTCCTTGGCAACAGAAACATTCATTCCAGCAGTCGTCTCTCTGAACGCGGGATACCAGTAGCTTTGCCCATCCAGCCAAAAGAAACGGTCGGCAAACTGCATGGTGAACTCACACGAATAGGCTTTATGCTTTGAGCAGGGGCAGTGGCCAGAGAAGAGATTTGCTTTGAGTGAATAGTACTTCGAGATATTCT
>JANONN010000009.1:0-2384 GCA_031420835.1 Ignavibacteriales bacterium
AATATGATTATCATGCCCTCTCTCGTATTCGTTAAGAAATCTTTCCATCCCTGAACCAGACGGTTGTGCGCTTTGTGACAGCAGGCGTCAGTCGCACAACACAAACAAATAGCCGAAGGAATTTACCGTGTCAAAAGAAGATAACAAGGCGCTTGTGCACAGTTACATTCAGGAAGTGTGGGAAAAAAAGAATCCAGCGGCGGTGGATGAGTTTCTCGCGCCACACTACCAACGGCATATTTCTCCAACAGCCACACCGTTGAATCGTGATGGTCAGAAACAGCGCTTAGCCGAGCTTCGTGTCGCTTTCCCCGATATTCATCTCACGCTTGAAGAGATATGTGCCGAAAGTGACAAGGTGACATTTCGCTCAACGATCCGGGGCACGCATCAAGGCGTCTTCCAGGGCATTGCACCGACCGGCAGACAAGTGATGGTCTCTCTCCTTGATATGGTTCGAGTGGAAGAGGGCAAGATTGCCGAACACTGGGGCGGGCCTGATTTCTTGGATTGGCTCCGTCAACTCGGAGCTGTAGTGTCTATCAATCAGCAAGGAAAATAAGGCGAATAGCAAACGAGACGTAAGGGCTTGTACTCACACGGCAAGGGAGTTGCCTGCCCCGACCTGTCCCGACTTCTGGTGTCGGGATGTTGTTGACGGGTCGCGACGGTGTTGTGAAGAGAATCTAGATACTTGCTGAGAATACAAAAGCCCCGTCCTTCGATCGGGGCTTTTTCGTTTGTCGTCGCATTGGTATGCAATTCTAACTCTTCCCTGTTTGTTCCTTCCTTGCCTGCAATAACTCTCCAACATAGGCGCTTCCAATGGCAATCACAAACGCAGCGGCCATCCAGGCAAGCGCTCCCCCTAATTGTGTGAAACTGAACGTATCACCCCAAAACCGCTGGATGCTCAGGAAAAACACAAACACGTACAGCAACGCGGCAAGCCCCGGCTCAATCATCGTCACACCACGCGACCGGTAACCAATGTACAGCCCGATCACAGCAAGACCCGCAAACATCCAGACGCCAAATGTGGCAAAGCCCCCCTTCATTCCGCCTCCGATTGTGGCAAGGAAGTACGTGGGGAGAAGATGGAATACGACATAGATACAGAAGACCACCCCCACCCACGGCCAATCTATTTTCCCCCATTTCAACAGAACCTTGTTCGTCATAGTCGCCTCACCTATTAATAGAAGTTTCCACCAAATGTCCAGTGCTTCATAGCACCGGCGCTATCCAAAATGAGCGTGACGTTGCTCGCCGGATATCTCGCTGACGTACCTTTGAAGACAATCATGTCTTCACCTACTTCAATCGTGATATATGTCCCGTGCTCAGTCGTTGCTCGCTCGGGAGAAATGTTGTAGCCGAAGTACGATCCACCCCCACCGCCCATCGAAAAGGGGCGCGCTTTGAACTGCCGTGCTTCAAATGCGATCAGCGAGATCTCATACATCATTGCGTCCTTCGCCTCGGCGACGGCTTGTCCGGATCTCATTTCCTGAGACACTAACCGTTGCATGATTGCCGTCGGTACGGATGGAAGCGCAAGGGGAAGAAGTAATATTCCACCGAGCACGAAGGCGATGTTCCTTCGGTTCAGCACTTTTCGTTCCCCTTCTTTTCGCGTAAGCAAAGACCGCCAGGCGAAGAGTAACAGTGTTGGCCCCAGAATGAATCCGATCAGTAGGCCTCCGAGAATGAAGTAGCGCTCGACCTCGTACGACTTCGAGCCGCCTTTCCCCTGAAACTCAAGCAACCCTTCTTGAATTGTTATACCCGCAGCCGTCACCCACGGATGCAGTGAGATTTGGAAATCTGCAGGTAAGGGCCTTATCATCGTTCCGAGTTCGATGAAAAACACGAGAATAAGGGTTGCCACAGTGAGCGTTATCAGCCAGCGAAGGGAGCCGGGGGAAAACTCAGCCTGCTCTTCCAGCTTTGGATCCGGAATTGCAATTGGTTTGACTACGTCAAACGATGTTGACTTCGTCAAATGTAGTTTAACTTCGGGCTTTTTGGTTCGAGATTTCTTCCGTTCAGTTTTCTTGCTCATACGTCACTCCTTTCTCTGTCAAGAGAGCGCGTGCTTGAACCATCCCCAAGCGACCATTATGGTTTTCAAAGAAGTGATCTCGACCGACAAAGTGGGCCGCTTGTCCCACCAGCGTCACGCGATCGTTCGAAAGCTCTGTGAGAAACACCATCGTGCTGTCGTACTCTACCATCATTCTGATGTTGTCGCCGACCTTCGCGGTCGGATACATCTGTTTGAATATTTCTCCCACAGAAATTTTCTTTCGCGCGTCCTGCTGATGGTATCGCTCAAACACCGGAATGAGATACGTTGTGTGAAGCTCGCTTGCGATGATTCC
>JANONN010000010.1:0-2095 GCA_031420835.1 Ignavibacteriales bacterium
GTAGAGTATGCTTCCGAGTTCAGGTATCGGAGCCCCGTTCTCTTCCCAGATGATGTCGTCTTCTTGATCAGCCAAAGTGGGGAAACGGCGGATACGTTGGCAGCACTCCGCGAAGCGAAAAAGCGTGGGGCGACTGCTTTAGGAATCGTCAACGTTGTTGGAAGCGCCATTGCTCGCGAGTCGGATGGAGGGGTGTATATTCACGCGGGACCCGAGATCGGTGTGGCATCGACCAAAGCGTTCACTTCTCAACTAACAGTCATTGCGCTCATTACCGTCATGATTGCTCGCGCGAAAGGGATGCCGAAGGAGGATGCAAGGGTTCTTACCAAAGAACTCGAATCGCTTCCTGGGAAAGTCGAGCGGATTCTCAATTCGATAGAGCCATCCGTTCGTGAACTTGCAAAAGAATTCAAGCATTCGAATCATTTCTTGTATCTGGGACGTGGGGCAAATTTTCCCGTCGCCCTTGAGGGAGCGCTTAAGCTGAAAGAGATATCGTACATTCACGCCGAAGGATATCCTGCGGCGGACATGAAGCATGGGCCAATCGCCTTGATTGATGAAAATATGCCCGTCGTGTTTGTCGTGCCGAAGGATGCGATCTATGATAAGATCATAAGCAACGTTCAGGAAGTTCGGGCGAGAAGGGGTAGGATCATCGCAATTGCAAACGAGGATGACGATGAGATTGGAAAGATCGCTGAATACGTTGTCCGAGTGCCAAGAACATACGGATTCTTTGGGCCAATCCTCAATGTGATTCCACTCCAGTTACTTTCGTATTATATGGCCATAGCGTGTGGAACGAATGTTGACCAACCGAGAAATCTTGCCAAGAGCGTCACCGTAGAATGACAGATATTCCACATTCATGATTGAACAATTGAAAGGACTGCTTTGTGAATCCCGAACTTCGATTTCTCAAGACTGATTGGGCACTTATTCTCGGTGCTTCGAGTGGATTCGGGGGTGCCACCGCCATCGCTTTGGCGAAACATGGGATGAGTATCTGTGGCGTGCATTTCGATCGAGCTGCCACAATGCCGTTGGTCGAAGAAATCAAGAAGAGCATTACTGCTACCGGGGCTGAGATGCTTTTCTACAATGTGAATGCTGCCGACCCTGTAAAACGGAATGAAATTCTCGATTCACTAAAAGCTCATCTTGAGAAAACCAAGGGTGCGTTTGTGCGTGTGCTGATGCATTCACTTGCGTTCGGAACCCTGAAGCCCTATATCTCCGAAAATCCCGAAGACATGATGACCCAGCAGCAGGTGGAAATGACAGTTGATGTGATGGCACACTCGCTTGTGTATTGGACGCAAGGCGCGTTCACCCGGAAGCTCTTAGGGAAAGGTTCTCGCATTTACGCCATGACGAGCTCCGGCGGGAGAACACAAATACCACAATACGGAGCCGTTTCGGCCGCCAAGGCTGCGCTTGAAGCTCATATAAGGCAGTTAACAATGGAGCTTGGCGAGTTCGGTATCACGGCCAATTCGATTATGGCCGGCGTGACCGACACACCTGCTTTGAGAAAAATTCCTGCCGCAGAAAAATTAATGAACACCGCCATTGCGAAAAACCCGCGGTTGCGTCTGACAATACCAGAGGACATTGCGAAGGCGATCGTGTTGATCACGCACGAGTACGGTGATTTCATTGCCGGGCAAGTGGTGGCAGTGGATGGTGGTGAGGAGGTCGTGAGTTATGTTGGACAGAAGAATGCGCGAGAGCTTGAGTAACGGATCGACGTTGACTTTGAGGGAAAAGATCGAGATATTATCGCTGGTGCGGAAAGTCGATGCACCATTGTTCTTTTCGGCTTTTCGGGAATTAGTGTGTTGGACTAAATTCGTCAAAGAGTCGAGGATCCCGTCGTTGGTCAGGCGGGATATGTTTTTTTTGCCAGAAAGGTACTCACTCTTGTGTTCTACTGTCATTCGAGCTGATCGACTTGCGCACTCCCGTTTCTTGGCAGGGCAAGTTTCAGCAGCTTTGGCTTCGTTCGTGTTGAGACTCGCTAACTTCAGAAAAATTCGGACAGGTAGCTCAGTCGGTAGAGCAACGGCCTGAAAAGCCGTGTGTCGCC
>JANONN010000011.1:0-4709 GCA_031420835.1 Ignavibacteriales bacterium
CTGTAAAATACTTCAGCTTGCCACACCGCCTTCTTGTCATGGGTTAGGGGAAGAATTGGTATGAGCCGTTGTAAAAACGTCCGCTCCTGCTTCGCACTTCTGGGCATTCTTTTCCTTGTCCAACGCGAGAGTAACTCTCAAACATCATTGGAAAGTTCCGCCCAGATACGAGAACAGCAAAAAATCCTCCTTCAGCTTTCCGAACAGTACCGCATTCAGTGGGAACTTCAATACGCCGTTGCGGAATCAATTGCCACTGTTGCAGGCGACATCATTCGAATGGAGTACCCTGACGGTCGAATTATTGTGTTGGAAGGGTACGAGTTTGGCATGCCGGTCTATCACGCTACGCGAAACCTGAATGCTGCCCGGACAATTTCTTCTGATCGGGTATGGCCGGGTGGATCGGGTGGATTTTCTCTAACGGGCGCCGGAATCACTTTAGGTGTTTGGGAGAACAGTGGCATTCGGATGACCCACCAGGAATTCGGGGGGAGAATTACGTATGGCGATGCGGGGACAACGAGCATAGGTCAGCATGCAACGCATGTGGCCGGCACAATGATCGCTGCTGGAATGAGCAGCGGCGCGAAGGGAATGTCGTATCAGGCAAATCTTCTCGCCCACACCTCTAGCAATGACATGAGTGAAATGGCTGCTGCGGCTGCTGCCGCATTGCGGGTGTCAAGCCACTCTTACGGACCCATTACTGGTTGGGAGAGTAACTACCGTGGAGATGGAAAGTGGGGGTGGTTGGGAAATCTTGACATAGATCTGAATGAGGACTACGTTTTTGGTTTCTATGGCACAAGTTCGCAATCAGCAGACAATGTTGCCTTTAATGGCCCATTCTATCTCATCGTGGGTGCGGTCGGGAATGACAGAAGTCATAAAGGGCCTGCAGCAGGCACCGAACATTGGGACCGGGTCGCTGGAGTGTGGACACTTCGAACCGACTCCCATAGCCCGGATGGTGGTGGAGCTGGTGCCGCATCGGGGTATGGGAGTATCAGCGGGTTCCAGGGTGCCAAGAACGTTCTGGGTGTGGGGTCTGTGAATGACATTACTGGCGGATACACTGGTACAAGTTCGGTTGTGATGACGACGTACAGTGCGTGGGGTCCCACGGATGACGGTCGAATCAAGCCGGACATTGTTGCAAATGGTGCGTCGCTGACTTCTTCGAATTCAACTGCTGACACTTCCTATATAGCGTTGAGTGGGACGAGCATGGCGAGTCCGAGCGCTGCTAGCTCGATTGGGCTTCTTCTGCAGCATCAGAAGAATTTGACCGGCAATGATGCGATCCGCTCTTCAACATTGAAGGGGGTTATTATCCACACGGCTGACGAAGCCAGCCCTTCACTAGGTCCGGATTATCAATTCGGGTGGGGATTGATGAATACGCTGAAGGCGGCGCAGGTGATGTCGGCCAATGCACTTGCAGGTGGGATTTTCAACATTCGCGAAGCAACACTCATCCAAGGGGGTGTAATTGAGTTTCAGGTGGAAGCGAGCGGAACCGAGCCTCTGCGGGCGACGATTGTGTGGACCGATCCCGCAGGAACTCCTCCCACGGCATCGCTGAACCCACCAACCAAGATGTTGAAGAACGATTTAGATCTTCGTATTATCGGTCCGACCGCGACAACATTCTTTCCCTGGGTGTTAAATCCTGCCTCTCCTGCCTCGGCAGCAACAACGGGTGATAACAATACCGATAACGTCGAACAGGTTCACATTGCATCAGCCACCACCGGTCTCTACACCATTCGAGTCAACCACAAAGGTTCGCTTTCGCCGAGCGGTTCTCAGATAGTCTCCATCGTAGTTACGGGAGCCACGCAACCAACAGCTTCGTTGCCAGCGGTTCCGACGCTTGCCTCTCCTGCAAACGCCGCCACCGGCGCTTCCACCAATCCGACATTGTCGTGGAATGCTTCGAGTGGGGCAACTTCGTATCGTGTTCAAGTCTCCACTGCTTCCGACTTTGCATCGTTTGTGTACGATGTTCCCGGCAACACAGGCCTTTCGTATGTTGCTTCGGGTCTCTTAGCAAGCACGCAATACTTTTGGAGAGTAAACGCAGGGAATGCTGCAGGTACGAGTGGTTTTTCAAGCAGCAGGAGCTTTACGACGGGTACACCACCACCGGCGGCGCCAACGCTTACTTCTCCCACCAATAACGCGACGGGAGTTTCAACAAGCCCTTCGTTGACATGGAGTTCAGTCGGTGGTGCATCGTCATACAACGTTCAAGTTTCCACAAATCCCGACTTCTCCACCACGGTGGTCAACACTCCGAACATCATCGGAGCGATTTTTCCTGTCAGTGGATTACAGGGGAATACGGTTTACTATTGGCGCGTTTCCAGCAACGGAACAGGGGGCACGGGAAGTTTCTCTGCTGCATTCAGCTTCACAACGATTGGCACACCGCCTGCTGTGCCCACCCTTGCGTCCCCGGAAAACAGCGCTCCTGATCAGCCGATTTCGTTGACGCTGACCTGGAATGCTTCGAGTGGAGCAACGTCGTACCGGTTGCAGGTGTCCACCGTCTCGAATTTTTCTTCGATTGTTTCGGATCAAAGCGGCCTTACCACTACCTCGCGCACGATCAGCGGGTTGGCAAATAGCACACTCTATTATTGGCGTGTGAATGCAACGAACACCTCCGGCACCAGCGCCTATTCTGACGTTCGAAACTTCACAACAATCCCTGCGCCGCCTTCCACTCCCACGTTGGTTTCTCCAGCGACAGGCGTAACGTTCTACAGCGGGAATCGCATTGTTGTGTGGAACAGAGTTCCAGGGGCGGCGACTTACATTCTTCAGGTGTCATCACAATCGACTTTCACTGCCACCACGACCCTTGACTTCATCGACATCTCCGACACGTCGTACACCATCACTGGACTGACGATAGCAGGGGGACCGACGTACTACTGGCGCGTCAGTGCGGTCAATGCTGGAGGCACGAGTGTCTATTCACTCTCGCGCAGCTTCACGCTCAGTCTCCCTGCCGCTCCCACACTCAGTTCCCCGGCCGATGCTGCCTCGAATGTCCCGATCTCACCAACGACACTGACGTGGAGCGCGGCTACTGGTGCAGCGTCGTATCAAGTTCAGATTTCTACCAATTCGACATTCTCTGTCATCGTCCGTGATTCGAGCGGTGTTACGGCGACATCACATGCAACCACGGGGTTAACAAACAACACTGTATACTACTGGCGGGTTCGTTCGACGAGCGATCTTGGATCGAGCAGTTACTCAAGCTCTCGAAGTTTCACCACGACCATTGCCGTTCCTCCTTCACCAACACTTTTGTCTCCATCCGGTTCGGGAATTACGACCTCTCCCGCGTTAAGTTGGAATGCTTCGGCTGGAGCCTTGACATACAGAGTTCAAGTTTCGCGCGATGTGGGTTTCATTGATTTGGTCGTGAACACAGGTGGGGTTTCGGCGACGTCATTCAATGTAACTGGGCTGGATGGAACAACGCAGTATTTCTGGCGCGTCAATGCAACGAACAGCGCTGGGACAAGCAGTTTTTCAGATTATCTCACGTTTACAACGGTGGGGTTGCCCCCAGGTGCGCCTACGCTTTCTTCTCCTGCGAACGGCGCCACAAGTGTTTCCACATCTCCAACGCTGTCGTGGAATCCTGTAACTGCAAATCCTGCGGTGTCCTCCTACAGACTACAAATCGCATCCGATTCAACCTTTACCACACTCGTCGTTAACCAACCGGGAATTACAGGCACATCTTCTCCCGTCACTGGTCTGGCGAATAGCACGCAGTATTATTGGCGCGTGAGCGCGAGCAACAGTAACGGAGAAGGATCGTTTTCAACGGCGAGGAGTTTCACGGCGGTGGTTGCCCCTCCTCCGGCTCCTACGCTTGCATCACCCGCTACCGGAGCGACAGGAATTGCAATCAATCCTACGTTATCGTGGAACGCAATCTCCGGCACGACATATCATGTGCAGCTTTCTCAGGTTTCTGATTTCTCAACGTTTGTTTTCAACGACTCAGCGGTAACGGGAACGTCACGCGCATTCAGTGGACTCTCGAACAGCGCGCAATACTATTGGAGGGTCCGCGCCAAGAATGCTGGTGGGTGGGGAGCATTTTCGACGGAACGAAACTTCACCACGGTCGTTGCTCCTCCGCCAGCTCCGACGCTCTCTTCACCAGCAAACAGTGCGACTGGTGTTTCTCTGACGCCGACATTGACGTGGAATGCGTCAACTGGAGCGACATCATATCGTGTTCAGGTTTCAATCGTTGCGGACTTTTCCTCAACAGTCGTGAATGATTCCGGGATAGTGGGAACCTCGCGTGTCGTGAGCGGATTATCAAACAACACACAATACTACTGGCGAGTGAACGCCTCCAACGCCGGGGGAACGAGTGGCTTTTCAACGGTACAGACCTTTACTACAATCGTAGCCCCACCTGCAGCCCCCACCCCATTGTTACCGGGAGTGAGTGCAACAAGCGTTCCGTTGGCTCCAACCTTTACGTGGAATAGAAGCACGGGAGCGGCATCGTACAGAGTCCAGGTTTCGACGGCAAGCAATTTCTCTACGCTTTTAGTGAATCAGAGAGGTATTACCGTTTCGAGTGCCGTCATCAGCGGGCTTTCGAACAGCATACAATATTATTGGCGTGTTAGTGCATCGAACGTTGGTGGAGAGGGGGC
>JANONN010000012.1:0-5716 GCA_031420835.1 Ignavibacteriales bacterium
GTGGTTACACGATCTTCGCCGGATTGACAGATCTTCTTGAGATTCTCTCAACTCTGAGGTATGACGATGAAGATCTCGGATACCTTCGGCAGCTTGGCTTTCGTCCTGAGTTCCTTGACTATCTAAAGCGGTTTCAATTCAAGGCAACCCTTCACGCGGCGAGAGAAGGAGAGGTTGTGTTTCCTTTGGAACCGGTGGTGCGAGTTGAAGGAACGATCATTGAGGCACAGATCATCGAAACATTGGTTCTTAACCTGTTGAACTTCGAGTCCCTTATTGCAACGAAGGCGTCTCGGCTCCGTTCTGTGGCGGGGGACAGGCGAGTCGTTGACTTCGGCCTGCGGCGCGCTCAAGGATTTGGCGGTATCCAAGCCAGCAAAGCCGCCATCATCGGTGGACTTGATGCCACATCCAATGTGTACGCCGCGTATCACTACTCGCTCGAAGTTACCGGCACACAAGCGCATTCATGGATCCAAAGTTTTGATGATGAGCTGACGGCGTTTCGAAAGTTTGCCGAGATCTTTCCGGACAAGTGCGTCCTCCTTGTTGATACGTACAATACTGTGCGCAGCGGAGTCCCGAACGCAATCACTGTCGCAAAGGAATTGGAAAAGAAAGGGCACCGTATGGTTGGCATCCGGCTTGATAGCGGTGACCTTGCCTACTTAAGCAAGCATGCGCGCACGACGCTTGATGCTGCCGGACTTCAGTATGTGAAGATCATCGCGTCGAATCAGTTGGACGAGTATGTCATCCGGAGTCTTCTTGAACAAGGCGCGCCGATTGATTCGTTTGGAGTTGGCACGCGGTTGGTGACAGGTCACAACTCCGCTGCGTTGGACGGTGTGTACAAGTTGAGCATGCTAGACGGGCGTCCGCGGCTAAAGTTTTCCGAAAACTACACGAAGATCACGCTCCCCGGAGTCAAGAGCACCGTGCGACTATGTGAACACGATGGTAGATTTTATGCGGATGCTATCATTGTGGAAGGTGAGAGGAGTCTGAAGAACATGTTCCATCCGCATTTTCCGGAGCAGAAGAGTCATGTTGAGTCGTACAACGCCGAGCCGATCTTGGAGAAAGTGATGGATCGCGGGCGAATCCTCTTCAGACAAACTCCACAAGAAAGCGCACTGTATGCCCGGGAGAGACTCAAGAAACTCGGTGCAGAGCATAAGCGGTTTGAGTTTCCCCATATCTACAAGGTTGGAATTAGCCAGGAACTCATGAACCTTCGAACGCAATTGATTGAGCAGATACAGCAGAACATGACGAAGCGTGATTAGAGAGACAGCCCGATGGTCTTAAGGAGGAACCCACTCTCGAAATAAAACCACATCTCAAATGGCCAAATCAAAAGTTGTCGAAAAAAACGAGCCGCTCGGAAAGAAACTCTGGGCTGCTGCCGATAAGCTCCGCAAGAACATGGACGCTGCCGAGTATAAGCACATCGTGCTCGGACTTATCTTCCTGAAGTACATCTCCGATGCGTTCGGGGAGCTTCATCAAAAACTCATCGAAGGCAAAGGCGAGTACGAAGGAGCCAACCCGGAAGACAAGAACGAGTACACCGCTGAGAAAGTCTTTTACGTTCCTCCCTCTGCCCGGTGGAAGTGGCTGCAAGGACGCGCCAAGCTTCCCACAATTGGCAAGAATGTGGACGATGCAATGCTTGCCATTGAGAAGGACAACCCCTCGCTGAAGGGTGTGCTTCCAATTGTGTTTGCACAGGAGAAGCTCGATAAGCAATCGCTTGGCGGATTGATTGACATGTTTGCCACTGCCACAATCGGCACCAAAGAAGCACAAGCGAAGGACGTACTTGGTAAAGTGTATGAATACTTCCTCGGACAGTTTGCGCTTGCCGAAGGAAAGAAAGGCGGACAGTTCTACACCCCCGCTCACGTGGTGCGACTGTTGGTGGAAATGATCGAGCCGTACGAAGGTCGTGTGTTCGACCCGTGCTGCGGTTCCGGTGGGATGTTCATCCAGAATGAAAAGTTTGTGAAGGCACACCAGGACTATTACAGGAAGAAGAAAAATGGCCTCTCGCTGAACCCCGCAGACCGCATCTCCATTTACGGACAGGAGAGTAACCAGACGACGTGGCGCTTAGCGAAGATGAACCTCGCAATCCGGCACATTGACAGCACGAACGTGAAGTGGAACAATGAAGGCTCGTTCCTTAACGATGCGCACAAAGACCTGAAAGCGGACTACATTCTTGCCAACCCGCCGTTCAACGACAGCGATTGGAGCGGCGAGTTGCTGCGCGACGATGGGCGATGGAATGTATGGGGCGAAAAACTCGCGCCTCCTGCCGCTAACGCCAACTATGCGTGGATTCTCCATTTTCTCTACCACCTTGCCCCCAACGGCAGGGCAGGATTTGTGCTGGCCAAAGGTTCGCTCACCACCAAAACGAACAACGAAGGAGAGATCCGCAAAGCGCTGATTGAGCACGATGTGGTGGAGTGCGTCGTCAATCTGCCGACGAAGCTGTTTCTCAACACGCAAATCCCGGCATGCCTCTGGTTCATTACGCGCAACAAGCCCGCCACGGCGGGCAGGCAGCGGAAGGGAGAGATTCTGTTCATCGATGCGCGCAACCATGGCTTCCTTGTGAACAGGAGAAACCGTGAGCTTTCCGATGAAGATGTTGCTGCGATTGCCAAAACGTTCCATAACTGGAGAATGTCTGAACCACGATTAAAGGGATTAAAGGATTACCCTGATGAACAACAATCAGGCAAATCCAAAAATCAAGAAAATCATGGTTCAGACTATGTTGACATCCCCGGCTTCTGCAAGAGCGCAACGCTCGATGAGGTGCGAAAGCTCAACTACGTGCTCACTCCCGGACGCTACATCGGCTTGCCGGATGATGAGGACGATTTCAACTTTGCAGAGCGGTTTAGACAATTAAAGACTGAGCTTGAAAAGCAGATGGCTGAGGAAAATGAGCACAACCGGAAGATTCAAGAGAATCTATCAAGGATCATTATTCCAGAAAGGCTTTAGTCTAAGGTCGCAATCTGTGACCTTAGAGAATGTGACAGCATGTGCCTTTCCGAGACAATCAATAAGTGAGTGGAAAGAACATATGATGGATGGGGTATGAACGGAAAGGACATTATAAGGCTGGAGAAAATCCAACGACGGATTTTCACTCTGCACGGCTCTCAGGTAATGCTCGATAATGACCTTGCTGAACTCTACGGCGTCAAAACGAAAGTGCTTAATCAAGCCGTGAAAAGAAATTCTGAGCGATTTCCAGAAGAATTCATGTTCCAGCTGAGCGACAAAGAATATGAGCTCTTGAGGTCGCAATCTGCGACTTCAGAATCAGGTTCTTTAAGATCACAAATTGTGACCTTAAAGAGCAGGAGGGGGAGACACAGAAAATATTTGCCGTATGTCTTCACAGAACAAGGCGTTGCAATGCTATCGGCAGTGCTGCGAAGTGAGACTGCGGTGAACGTCAGCATTCGTATTATGAAGGCTTTTGTTGCCATGCGGAGATTTCTCTTAGCCAACGCACAAGTTTTTCAACGACTCGACACGCTCGAACTCAAACAGATAGCGACGGATAGAAAAGTCGAGAAGGTACTCACGGCGATAGACAGTAAACAAATTCAGCCCAAGCAAGGTATCTTCTTCGACGGACAGGTCTTTGATGCTTACCAGTTCGTCTCAGACCTCGTCCGCACTGCCGAACGATCAATCGTTCTCATCGATAATTATGTTGACGATACGGTGCTGACTCTTTTCTCGAAACGGCGAAAAGGAGTAACGCTCACGATCCTCACACAAAACATATCAAAGCAGCTTGAGCTGGATGTAAAGAAGTTTAATGATCAGTACCCTAAGGTAGAAGTAAAGGAGTTCTCCGTTTCCCATGACCGATTTCTGATTCTCGACGAGCACAACGTCTATTACATCGGAGCGTCGCTGAAAGACATCGGTAAGAAATGGTTTGCCTTTTCGAAGCTGGATTCTGGGACAGTGAAAATGCTTGAGCACTTGAAAAGAGAGAATCTGGTATGAGTGAGTGGAAAGAATACAAACTTGGTGAGGTTGCCGAATTTCGCAATGGGAAAGCCAGACCTAACGAGGAAGGAAGTGTACCGATATATGGTGGGAACGGAATTCTTGGCTATACGAATCAACACAACTCTGAAGGAGAAGTGGTTGTAATAGGCAGAGTTGGAGCGTATTGCGGTTCAGTCTATTTTGAGAACCGTCCGATTTGGGTTTCGGATAATGCTCTGTTTTCTCTACCAAGAAATTCTAACGACACAAGGTTCTTGTCATATTTCGTTCGGAACCTCGATCTTAACTCGTTTGCAGAGGGTTCAAGCCATCCGTTGCTCACGCAAACTTTGCTCAACTCAATCGATGTCCTCTTTCCCGCTGATGCTAACGAGCAACGCGCCATCGCATCCGTCCTGAGCAGTTTGGATGACAAGATCGACCTGCTCCACCGGCAAAACAAAACACTCGAAGCGCTGGCAGAGACGCTCTTCCGGCAGTGGTTTGTGGAAGAGGATTCACAGACCGGTAAAGTTGATGACTTGATTGAAATTCTTTCTGGGTTTGCATTTCAGAGCAAAGATTTTGTTGAGTCAGGAAAATATAGATTGGTAACGATCAAGAATGTTCAAGATGGCGTTCTCGATTTGTCAAGAACTGATTACTTAGATAACATTCCTGAACGAATGCCGGCTTATTGCCTATTGGAAAGAGGTGACATTCTCCTGTCATTAACTGGAAACGTTGGCCGCTGTTGCCTCGTGACAGAAGACGGCTTGCTGCTTAATCAGCGTGTGGCGAAACTGAAACCCAAAAAAGATAGAGACTTTACTCTTACATATACGTTCTTTAGGCTAAACTCCACTCGTCAACAACTTGAAGAATTAGCTAAAGGAACGGCACAGGCAAACCTCAGCCCTATTGAAACAAAGGAATTAGAAATACCTCTTCCCAGCCAAGACAAACTGCAACTGTTTGCAGACCACACAAATCCCTTCATCAGGAAAGTCCTGCAAAACAGCTATCAAATCCGTACGCTGACGCAGATGCGAGACACGCTGCTGCCGAAGCTGATGAGCGGGGAAATTAGAGTGAACAGTGAACAGTGAACAGTGAAAAGGTTATGAAAGAAGGTCCGTTGAAAAAGAAGAGCTATGCGTTTGCGATTCGGATTGTGAAACTCTCGCAATATCTGCAGAACGAGAGAAAAGAATATGTGTTGAGCAAACAACTCCTGAGAAGCGGGACTGCGATTGGGGCTTTGATCCGCGAAGCGGAATTCGGACAAAGTAAGGCAGATTTTACAAGCAAAATGAGTATCGCCTTAAAGGAAGCCAACGAAACTGAGTATTGGTTATCTCTCTTGAAAGACACAGAGTATATCAAAGAAGAACTCTTTCAAAGTCTCCACAACGATTGTCAAGAAATCATCGCAATGCTCGTATCAACAGTGAAAACATCAAAACAATGAGCACAAACTTTTCACTATTCGTTTTTCGTTCTTCCCTCAAACTTTTCCGCACGCTGACACAGATACGAGACACGCTTCTGCCGAAGCTGATGAGCGGGGAAGTGAGGGTGAAATGACGATGAAATTAATCCATCTATACCGATTCAGGATGTCAAACAGCAAAGGACGTGTCTTATGTTGACAGACAACCAAGTCAAAGAGCAACTGTGT
>JANONN010000013.1:0-4824 GCA_031420835.1 Ignavibacteriales bacterium
AATGGTCTCGCTATAACGAAAAAAGTCCGATGAATCGGACTGAACCTGAGAATCCTTGAGGATTCTTTCTTCGTGCAGCGAAGTCATTTATGACTTCGTGAACGGGTAGAAGTCGCTTCGTGCGTAACAGCAGTCCTTAAAATGATTTCCTTGACGTTGATGAGATCGGCGAGTATCTTGGAGTATGCATCGGTTCGAATCTATTGGAGTATGATCCTTCGTCGCGAAGACATAGCTTGTTTCTTTGCGTCGGTCTTGTTTTTTGGAGATCATCGTGAAAAACCAGAAACGCTCAGGTAACAACCGTACGAACGGTCAACGAAAGGTTTTTCAGTTGATATGTGTCAGCGACCCGAAAGAGATCGCCAAGGTCGAGACATTCCTAAAATCGGTCAACAAGATTGCGAAGCTCGATGACGGCACCTTTTATCGATTACTGATCGCTAGTACCGAAGCAATCAATAACGGAATTATGCACGGCAATAATTCTGATCCAAGCAAGCGCGTATGCATCACATGCACACTGAAGTCGGGTGCGTTAGTGGTGAAAGTGCAAGATGAGGGAGATGGATTCGATTACGAGCATGTGCCGAATCCGCTTGATGAGGTGAACTTGATGAAAGAGAGCGGGAGGGGGGTCTTTTTAATGCGCTCAATGATGGATAAGGTTGCCTACCGCAAGAACAAGCACGGAACGGTCGTCGTCATGACGATCAACCTGAAGCGATTGCAGTAGTGAGATCAATCGGTACTTTGCTTAAGGACAAAAAAATCCCGTGAGATGTTCTTCACGGGATTTTGTGTTTTGTTTAACGACCTGCGGTTACAGCGTATACGTTGCTTTCACGAGGACTAAGCGGCTGATTGACGGTCCTCCAATCATCTCTCGATGACGACTATCAAGGACGTTTTGGCCGACAAGTGTGAGACGAGTTCCTTTCACGAACGGAAGCTCATAGCTAACGTTCACATCCACCAAAGTGTAGGCCTCCACAGTTCCCCTGTAGACCCCCGTATTCACAGGGAAGCGGCTGACAGACCGAAAACGAACAGTTGCATTGATAACGTCGTCGTCCGTTCTATACTGAGTAGTTATCGCGTACTTATTGCGGGGAGCATTCAGTGCGATATCGTGCGGTTGACTGTTGTTTTTTGGAAACCAGTCTTTGTTCACGTATGAATAGCTGCCGCTGAATGTCCAGTTTTGATCAAGAAAGTATGTCGCGTGAAAATCAGCACCCCAGTGGGAGATATCCCCGAAGTTTCTATACGTGAGAATGATGGCCGTTGGATCGTAAGCCTCAAAGGGGCTGACAGTGCCGAACGGAATACCGGAGGCTTGTGAGAACGCCCCTGTCAAACCGGGCACTGGATTTGCTCCAAACATCGATTGCAGGATCTGTTTGAGCGAATCGCTTGCGGTGTTATAGCGAGTTGTAAATTCCCCGCTCAAGGATGATTTCAGGGTATTCTCGTCGAGGAAGACGTTTGGTGTTTCAATAATCAAAGGTCCCACGAAATCCTTGATGGTGGTGCGATAGACATCGACGCCTAACAGGAGTTTGCCTGTGATCAAACCCTTGTATCCTATTTCGAATGTCTGGGTTATTTCCGGTTTCATTGCTCCTATGTCCACAACGTTATCCACGGGTGGATCAAACGACTGAGACTCGCTGTTCAGAGTCTTCATGACGTGTCGAACTCCGGCAACCTGCTGCGGAACAAGAGCCAGAAGTTCCTGAGTTCGTGCTGCAATCTGCGATGGGCTATCGCCACGTTGCGCAAGAAAACCCTGAAACGTTGGTAAAAACCCACCCAGAACGATTTGCCGGCCAATTCCCCAGACGACGCTTGTGATAAGAGGATCGTGGAGAGGAATGTAGTCCTTAGCAGTCAGATTCCGGAGTGGCGCGAAGGGGGATCGAAACTCGGGAGCGCCATCGGCGCTTCGGCGAAAAGTGAATCCGGTCTTCGGAACACCCTGTGCTCGGACATTCGTGCTGAATGCGGGGACGCCAATCCCAAATACATCGCCTTTTACAAGTATGTCCAGGAAGAGATTGTTTGTGCTCGGAGTACTGAATGCCTTGTTGTACGTTGCGCGGAAGTTATGGTTTTCGCTCGGTTTGTAAACCAAAGCGGCACGCGGAGAGAAGACAGGGTCTTCAAGATGAGTGTGATGATCAACTCTTGCCGCGGCAACAAGAGTGAACTGATTCGTCAATTGTGTCTCAGATTGTAGATAGCCACCATACTGATCAATGTTGTCTTTGTCTTCATTCAGGCCATTGATTGTGCCGTCTGTGTCGGGTCGTGTCAACAACACGTCAATGCCGTAGGTGAACCGCTGGCGATCTCCCATGGCATAACTGTGTTGAACCTGGCCAACAATCAACTTTGACCTGTCGATGATATAATCGCCCGTTCGCATGATATATGTGTCTCCAGCGTCACTGGCGTTTACAAAGAACTGGACGAAAAGGTCTTTGAACGTGAAACGAGTCTGAAAATGTGTGTACGTCCAGTCAATCGCCTGCCCGGCGCCGATTCCCGTGAGCTCTATTTGACTGGCCCGGCTTAGCCCTGCGTTGATGGTCACTTTCATCTCATCGCTCACCAAGTAGTCGAGTCGAGCTTCTCCTGCCAACTTCCTGACATTGAAGTTCGGCTTGTTGGTCACCGTGTCACCAACAAAGATCTTTCCTGTTGCCGTTTGTCGGCCGAACCTGACCTTGTTGCTACCAACATCTTCCTGCTGGTAGTCTCGCCAGTCCTTTCCTTCGTAGTAGTGCATGGAGATTTTGTAACCGAACTTGTCGCTCAACGTTCCGGCATGGCGGCCCGACCCCATAACTACATTTCGCTCGCCGCCGCCAAGACCCAGGATTGTTCCTTCTGAGCCAAATGGAGACTTGGTAATTGTGTGGAAGACGCCGTTGGCTGCGTTCGGTCCGTACAAAGCGGAGGCTGGCCCGGAGACCACCTCCACTCGTTCAACGTCCTCATTGGTTGAGGTGTTGAAATTGAATATGTTGACTCGCAAGGAAGGGACGTGCGCAATTCGGTTGTCGGTTAACATGAGGAGGGAACCTGAGAATATGTTGCTGAACCCGCGAACAACGAGAACCCTTTGAGCTAAACCGCTGGTGGCGATGTCAACTCCCGGAAGACCTACGGCATGTTCCGCTGGCGAGAGAGACGGTTGTGCGGCGATCTGCCTTGCGTCAACTACGGATATCGATGCCGGCGCTTCAAGGACCTTCTCCGGTCGCCGTGAAGCGGAAACTACGATAGGGTTGATGTTGATTCCCGGTTTGAGAGCCACATCCAACATTTCGGTCTGTCCGGCAGCCAGCTCAATTTCTCGGACGTACGTGCCATAACCGACAAATGAAATCGTTATCCTGTACCTGCCGGCCGGGAGACCCTTGATTTCAAACTCCCCGGCATTGTTCGTGGCAACCCCCCGTGGTGCCATCTCGCGATCCAGGACGTTCACAACAACATTCGCTTGCGGCAGTGGGTCCCTTGTTTGCTTGTCTTTGACATGGCCCATTATGCGTCCCGTCTCTTGAGCGGAGGCAGGTTGCGTTCCAACAGCAGCAAGAACGCCAAACAACAAGAGGATACAGCAAGGAACAACTACGGACTTTACGCTCAGCTTGCCCATTTGGGATTCCTCCTTGAATGTAGGGTGTTCAACGGCGTGGCCGTGTGCAAAAACCGAGTAGGAATATAAAGCTTTTCGCGTGAATATCAACAATCTCAGAGACCCCTTTTCCTATTTGATATCTCCGTTTCAGCACAATTCGCTAACGAAATTTGACTCCGAATAGCATGGGGATGTGTTTCTTGCCAGTCGCTTTTCTAGAGCGAATACGTCGCTGTAGCCACGGCACTACGACCTAAGAGAGAGCCGCCGAAGATTTGGTAGTGCTTATTGTCTAACAAATTTGAGATGCTCATGTTGAAGCTGAGATTGTTGGAAAAGCGGTATGTTCCGCTTGCATTCAGCAGTGTGTAGGCTTTGATCGCTCCTTTATATATTCCCGCTGCCCACGGGAAGCCGGGTGTGTATTTCATGTTTATCTCAGCATCATGACCATTCGGATGCGTGTAAGTAATACCACCGCTCATTCGATAGTCCGGTGCATTTGGAAGCAGGATGTCGTTCAGGTGTTTTTCGAGAACTTCAAAAGCAAACTGAGAGTAGTTATAGCTGATCTGCCACTCGTCGGAGAAATAGTACTTAGCCGACAACTCGAATCCGCCTTCATTCACTTTTCCCGCGTTTGCGTACGACCACACTTGTCTCGAAAACGGTTCATTGTCAACCACGATTGGGCCGAGATAAGCAGGATTGACCCCCGGTGCAAGGTCGGTAACGAAGTTTTTGAGCTGGTTGAAGTAAGCGTCAAAGGTAAGGAACAAGGTGTTCTTGAAGATTCCCTTGTACCCAAGCTCGTAGCCTGTGATCTTTTCTGGAATGAGAGAAGGATTTCCATAGTAGATCACATTCCGAAGTGGATGCTTCACACGGAGATAAAGCTCCGAGTAGTTTGGGGACTGAAATGCCTGGTTGTACGTGGCTCGCAACGAATGTCCTACAACCGGTGACCAGACCAGAGCAGTCTTCGGCGAAAACTGACTGGGGTGCAAAGAACTGCGGTCCCACCGGGCGGCAAAAACTGCCTTAAGGGTCTCGTCAAACCGATATTCTGCTTGCGTGAAAAGCCCGCTTGTGTTGTCGTCACGGGGTAAAGCCATCAAAGTGCCTTTGGGGTTGATGTCAATAAGACGATGTGATGCCCCTACAACAACGAA
>JANONN010000014.1:0-2851 GCA_031420835.1 Ignavibacteriales bacterium
CTTCATGGCGATATTCGCATTGACAACTATTTTTGGCTGCGCGATAAGAACAATCCGGAAGTGATCGAATACTTGAAGGCGGAGGATTCGTACGCCGAAGCGTTGATGGCTCCGACAAAATCGCTGCAGGAGAAGATCTACAACGAAATGGTCGCTCGCATCAAAGAGACTGACCTCGACGTCCCATATCGCGATGGCGACTACTTCTACTACACGCGCACGGAAAAGGGAAAACAGTACGCTATCTACTGCCGTAAGAAGGGGAGCCTCGATGCGGCTGAGGAGATCATTCTGGATCAGAATGAGATGGCCAAAGCCTACAAGTATTTCAGACTCGGAGCCTTGTCTGTAAGTCCCGACGGCGCAATGCTTGCGTTCTCATTTGACTCGACAGGCTACGAGGCGTTCAAGCTTGTTGTGAAAGATCTGCGAACGGGAGAGTTTTTGAAAGACTATGTTGACGATGTTGTTTCCGTTGTCTGGGCGATGGATAATAAAACGATCTTCTACACCACACGCGATCACGCCCGTCGTCCCTACAGACTCTGGAGACATTCTCTCGCCACCGACCAACAGCAGGACAAACTGATCTACGAAGAGAAGGACGAGCTTTTCCGCGTCTTCGCCAGTCGCTCAAAGAGCAAGCAATATGTTTTCTTGTACTCTTCTTCCAGTACGTCGGATGAGGTTCGCTACGTGTCAGCCGCAAAGCCAATGGAAGAGTTCAAAACAATTCTCCCGCGAGAGAAAGACCATGAATATTCCGTGGATCACCACGGGGATCAGTTTTACATCGTGACGAACAAACATGCAACAACCTTCCGACTCGTCAAGGCCCCCACGAGCAATCCGTCAGAGAAGAATTGGCAAAACGTTCTCCCACACAGACCGGGCATCACACTCGAAGGGATCGAAGTATTTGCCGATTATCTGATCGCGTTTGAGCGAGAGAAAGGCTTGCAGAAGATGCGAGTGATGGATCTGAAAAAGAACGCCCATCACTACATCGAATTCCCCGAGCCGGTTTATTCCGCATTCAACAACGTTAATCGGGTATGGGATACGCAGGTGTTCCGGTTCAGCTATCAATCTCTCATCACACCTAATTCCATCTATGACTACACTATGGATATGCGCGAGAGAGCGCTTCTGAAGCAAACAGAGGTTCTCGGCGGCTATGATCCAGCCCAGTATCAATCGGAGAGAATTTACGCCAGAGCTGCCGATGGAGTGGAGATTCCGATCTCACTTGTGTACAAGAAAGGAATGTCCGTAAGGTCCGTAAGGACTCCTACGGAGACTCCTTCCCAAAGGGACCTTCGGTCGGAGAAGCGGGATGGAACATCGCCGTTGCATTTGTACGGATATGGTTCATATGGTGCATCGAGTCAACCGACGTTCTCATCGAGTCGCCTGAGCCTCCTCGATCGTGGCATCACCTATGCAATTGCTCATATCCGTGGTGGAGGAGATGTCGGGCGCGAATGGTACGATGACGGAAAGCTCTTGAAAAAGATGAACACCTTCACGGACTTCATCGCATGTGCCGAACATCTCATCAAAGAAAAGTACACTGCGTCCAATCGTCTCACGATCGAAGGCGGAAGTGCGGGTGGATTGCTCGTTGGCGCTGTCACGAACATGAGGCCCGATCTCTTCAAGGCGGTTGTAGCGCAGGTCCCATTCGTAGATGTCCTCAACACGATGCTGGATGCATCTCTTCCGTTGACGGTCGGTGAGTATCTCGAATGGGGAAACCCCAATGAACGCGAGTCCTACTTCTACATGAAGTCGTATTGTCCATATACCAACGTCAAGGCGCAGGCATACCCGACTATTCTCGTGAAGGTTGGTCTGAATGATCCGCGCGTGAGTTACTGGGAAGGGACAAAGTGGGTCGCCCGTTTGCGTGAATTGAAAACGGACAAGAACAACTTGATGCTCAAAGTGAACTTCGGCACCGGGCATGGCGGCGCTTCGGGTCGCTACGACCGGCTTCGTGAGATAGCATTCGATTACTCGTTTATCTTGAGTCAACACAACATAGCCCAGTGACCATTCATGACTATTATAAGGAACTTCTATCATGAAACAGACGCTTCTTAGATCAAAACAACTGATGTTGGTTCTTCTGTTATGCATTCTGAGCAGCCTTGCTCTCGCACAGCAAAAAGTTCTCACGCCGGAAGTGATCCTCACGATCAAAACGGTCGTTGATGCTCAACTGTCGCCGGATGGAAAAAATATCATCTATCAACTCAGCCGACCACGCACGGAACAAGAGAAGCCGGGCGGCGCCATCAGCGAGCTATGGACATTGCCATCGAGCGGTGGCGAGCCGAGGCGATTTACCTTCAATGACAGGAGCGACCGTGCACCGTCGTGGTCGCCAGACGGAAAGTGGGTCGCATTTCTTTCGCAGCGTGGTGAATCGAATATCACGCAAGTCTATCTCATCGCGTTTGATGGTGGCGAGGCCATCCAGCTGACGAAATCGGAGAACTCTGTTCAGTCGTACAAGTGGTCTCCCGATGGGGGACGCATTGCCTACTCCATGACAGACACAAAATCGAAAGAAGAATTACAAGCTGAAAAGGAAGGGAAGGATTGGAGCGTTGCCGACCAGAACTACAAGCACACGCGTGTCTATATCATTGATGTGAAGACCAAAGAGACGAAACTCATTTCCCGCTCCGCAATGACCGTCCATGATTTCGATTGGTCACCCGACGGCAAGCAGCTCGTCATCGCAGCAGCACCGACCCCCAGCGTTGACGACTCATTCATGAAGCAACAGCTCTTTAGAGTTTCCGCTGACGGTGGAGAATCAATGCCGATCGTTCAGACATCG
>JANONN010000015.1:0-3243 GCA_031420835.1 Ignavibacteriales bacterium
CAACCCCTGAGTCCCCTTCTCTTACCAAGAGAAGGGGAACGGGGATGAGTTCAGAACTTACACAACGCCCATGCCGCCTTCGCCTAACTTTTCGAGAATCTTGTGCCGCTTTTTGGCATCCCGCTCAGCGGGATAATGAGAAATAGTTTGGTGGATCATAGCCTCGCCTTATACTGCTCCCACTGTTTCCTCAGCTTCTCCATGAATGCAACGAACCGCGGCTCATCCCGGAGGCTGCTCAGAAACGGATCCTTTTCAAACGTCGGATAGCTTGGGAACCCTTCATCAGCTGCCTTCTCGAGCCATTCGATCGCCAGCGCCTTTTTCTCCATCAGGGCATAAGCAGATCCGATGAAGTACTGTACGTGATGAAAGTGACCGAAGCTCTGACCCAGTTCAATCGCCCGTGCGATTTGCTCTTCGGCTCGTTTGTGGTCTCCGGCGTGAGCGAGAGCAAGTGCGTATGCCCCCACGGCAACCTCATTGTTTGGTTCCCTCTTGAGGAGGTCTTCGGCGAGCGCGAGAGCCTCTCGGTCTCTTCCAAGGTAACTGAGAGCCGGGAGCTTTGAGTATGCCACGAAACGTACTGTCGAGCCGAGTTCCGGATATCTTTCGAACTCGCGGATGGCGTCATCGTAATTGTGCTGGTATAAGTAGACCATCGCCCTCTGGGATGAGGCCGTCACAGCATTTGGGTCGAGGCGTAAAGCTCTGTCAAGTTCCTCCAAGGCTCGGTTCTGCAGCCCGATGTGGTTATACACCATACCGAGTTCAAGGTGTGCACCAGCCAAATTCGGGTTTAGCTCAAGAGCCCGACGATATTCCTTGATCGCTTTCTCATGCTGAAAACGATTGGAGGGAGTCCACGCAAGCAAGCCCCGTACATAGAATGCCTCAGCCAGATTTGGATCGAGCGAAAGAGCTTTCTGAAGCGCGAGCTCGGCTTTCTCTTCCCATTCCTTATTTGGCTCAAAAGTGAATGACTGTCTGATGTAGGCCCGCGCGAGATACGCATGACCTTGAGCGAATCCAGGATCAAGCGTAACCACCTTCTCGAACAGCTGAATTGCCATCTTGTTGTCCGTTCGATTTGGCCTTTGAAAGTAGAACATCGCTCGTAAGTAGGTATCGTATGCCACGAGATTCTGAGTCAATGAGGCTGAACTTGGCAACGACTCGCCCGGTTTAAGAGTAACCTTGAGCGCCGAGACGATGTTCTTTGAGATGTCGTCCTGGACCGCAAAGACATCCTTCATATCCCGATCGTATCGGTCTGCCCAAACGTGAAATCCCGTGGAAACATCGATGAGTTGGGCGTTGACGCGGAGTCGATTGGCTGAGCGCTGCACGCTGCCTTCGAGGATGTAACCGACATTCAGTTCCTGGCCTACCTTCTTAAGATCGACAGTCTTTCCCTTGTACTGGAAAACACTGTTTCGGGCGATGACGAGAAGTCCCTGGAGCTTCGCCAGGTCAGTGATGATTGATTCTGTCATGCCATCACTGAAGTACTCATCGTCCTTGGCTTCACCGAAGTTTTGGAAAGGAAGGACAGCGATGGAATTCTTCTCGGTAGGCGTTCGCTCTCTCGAAAGGAGTAAGTAGCCAGCGATCAGAATGATAAGAAGGCCCGCGGCCAGGCCAGCTGTTACAACCAATCTGTTTCTCTTTCTTGACGGTGCTGCTGTGGGTTTCGTTTTCGAGAACCCCGATTCCATTTCCTTCTTCACCGACCTGAGATCAACCAACATCTCCTCCACACGCTGGTATCGTTCATCCCGACTCTTTGCCATCGCCTTCTTTACTATCCGCTCCACCTCCATCGGCACATCGCTGCGAAGGGATGTCAAAGGAGGAGGTTCTTGGTTCAGGATCGAATAGACAATCGCCTCACTATACGCACTTTGAAACGGTAACCGACCTGCTATCATCTCATACAAGACAACTCCAAGAGACCAAATGTCCGTGCGATGGTCCACTTTCTCTCCCCGTGCCTGTTCCGGCGACATATATGGCACCGTTCCCACGGTCGCACCGCTCTTCGTCAGCATGGTTGCGCCGGTCGTCTTCGCCAAGCCAAAGTCCATTAGCTTAACCTGACCCTTCTCGGTCAGCATCAGATTGCTGCTCTTGATATCGCGATGGGTGATGCCTCTTTCGTGCGCAGCCTGTAATCCTTCGGCGGCTTGAATCGTCATCTCTAAAGCTTCATCAATCTTAACCGGTCCTTGTTTGATCTTCTCAGACAACGGCGCCCCCTCGTAGAAAGCCATAGCAAGGAACATCTGTCCATCAGGCGTCTCGTCTATTTCAAACACTGTGCAAATGTTAGGATGATCCAGAGAAGATGCGGCTTTTGCTTCGTGGATGAAGCGTTTCTTCTCGGCTTCAGTGGGAGTGATGTTTTGAGGCAGAAACTTCAGCGCA
Source organism: Ignavibacteriales bacterium (assembly GCA_031420835.1). Taxonomy (GTDB): domain Bacteria; phylum Bacteroidota; class Ignavibacteria; order UBA10030; family UBA10030; genus JANONN01. The sequence continues at coordinate 2,428 of JANONN010000015.1, forward strand.
ACGAGGCGGTCGAGCTTAAGGTCTTGGGCTTTATACACTACACCCATTCCGCCTTCGCCTAATTTCTCTAAGATCTTATAATGAGAGATAGTCTGACCGATCATAAGAGGGAGCTCTTAATATGAACGAGAATCTTGTGCCGCTTTTCGGCATCCCGCTGTTTCTTGGCGGGATAGTGAGAGATTGTCTTGCCAATCATGATGAATCTTTCGTTATCAGATCCCGCCATCCTTCGACAAGCTCAGGAACGTCGTCCCGCAAAGCGGGATCAAGTTTTCATACCACTCTCTCGAAAGCGGAACAACCTCGGTTCTAAAAACTGGACTACTTCGTCTCCGCCTACGGCGACCTCCTTGCAGTGACATACAATATGAAGATTCATCTCAAAAACTTTTCACAGCACGATCTACGGTTTCATAAATTTTGAGCACCTTGACGAGCTTCGTTAACATGAGCACGCTTCCAACGTGGCCGGTTATGTTTGCCAAATGAAGCTCTCCTCCCTTAAGCTTGATGGAGGCTAAAATAGCCATTAGGGTCCCAAGTCCGGAGCTATTAATCTTGTCGACTTTACTCAAGTCGAGAACTACTTTTGTTAGCCCTCGCTCGAGCACGGTATAAATTTCTTTTCTGACTTCACTAATTTCCGGCTCCCCAAATAAATTGCCGTCAAGCGATACAACCACGATGTCGTCAAAGAGTTTTTGTTTGATTTTCATGGAAGGTACCTCTTCTTCTATTCAACAGTTTTCAAAAAGCGCTTTTGAATTTCTCGACCGGTTTTTGTATTGGCAAGACCTCCTTGGCCAGATTCTT
>JANONN010000016.1:0-1978 GCA_031420835.1 Ignavibacteriales bacterium
CCTCGAAGCGACCGAGGATGCGAAGTCTCTTCAGCGGATCATTCCGGTGATTGATTTATTGGTGCAGCACAAGATTCGTCGAACGCATCATCTCGTGGCAATTGGTGGTGGGGTCATCCAGGACGTCACATGCTTCATCGCCAGTATTTTGCTGCGCGGCATCGATTGGCACTTTCTTCCTACAACACTGCTTGCCCAAGCAGATTCGTGTATTGGATCGAAAAGTTCGATAAATCTTGAGTCAGCAAAAAACATTGTCGGAACGTTTTATCCACCGCGAACTGTGTGGGTAGATGCATCGTTCCTCGCTTCTCTCGGTGATTCCGAATTGCGCTCTGGGATTGGAGAAATCCTGAAGGTTCACGCAATTGACTCGCCTGAATCATTCGACAGTGTCGCGGCAGATTATGAGTCGATGCTCAGTGATTCCATGGTTTTGCGTAAGTACATCCGAGAATCACTTTTGATCAAAAAACGATTCATTGAAGTTGACGAATTCGATACCGGTATTCGAAACATTTTCAACTTTGGCCACAGTTTCGGCCATGCGATCGAGACTGTCACAAACTTTGGTGTTCCACATGGAATTGCTGTCACCATGGGAATGGACATTGCGTGCCAAATCTCCCATGCACGGGGTTCTCTTCCGACTAATCACCTCAACCGAATGCGTGGACATCTGCGCAAGAACTATTTACCGTTCAGCAATGTTAAAATTCCTGTTGATGACATGCTCAATGCGCTAATGAAGGACAAGAAAAACACAACAACCATGCTCGGCATCATTCTGCCCACCGGAGAGCGAGCAATTATCGAACGAGTTGAAATCGCTCCCGACGAAACATTCAGCAAGCAACTTGTTGCGGCCGTTTCGTTAATTGCATGACTCACCCGACAGAACAACATCAGATGTCATCAGCACTTCATGTCGTGATCTGGGATCAACCCGGCAAGCCACCAATAACCAACTGCACAACCGTGTATTGGAATGAGTTCTTCTCACCAGCTCGCTCACACAGCAAGATTTCTTTACCCCGATACGTTGAGGACAATAGCGACAACCTCAAGAAACGATTTCTCAGTTTCGTCCGAGAAGTAGGGGAATCACAAGTTGCCGGTAAGAGCACCATCCAACACCTCAGAATTCTTCCCGAGTTCAGTTACTGGTGGATGACTCTGTTTGCATGCAAACGCTGGAACACCACAAGCAACATCATCGAAGCAGTTCGGTTACTCGCACTCGAAGACATCCTTCGCGAAATGAAGCCCGCCAAGGTTTCGTTTGCGACGGAGCGGCGGGCGATTAAAAACATCGTTCGTGACTGGTGTGCACGATCCGGAGTTGAGTTCCAATTTCTCACCTCCCCCGACTCAAAATTGTCCCATCGTTTCCAATTATCGAGACTCATTCCTAGACCGTTCGGCGCCGTACTCGTTTTTGTACGGGAAGTTTCCCGCCGAATCCGTGCTCCAAGAAATATGGCTCCAATCAGCAACTCTGCGGATGTGGTCCTTATCGATTATCTGACTCGATTTGATACTGACAGTGCGCTTAACGGCCAATACCGCTCCGGTTTCTGGAATATTCTCACGAATAGTCTCGATGATGCCAAACAAACATCCTTCTTTTTCCACCAGTTCGTTGCTCACTCAGTTACGCCCAATCGAAAAACGACCGACCGATTCTTGAAGGGTCTTAATTCACGATCAACAACACAGCAACATTTCCTGTTGGACGCCCGACTCTCCGCAGGTGTTGTGTTCAAGGCATTGTTTATATATTTTCGACTTCTTAAGACGCGGTTTCTGATCCGAAAGATCAAGCGTTCATTTTCTCCTTCTAAATCGCAACTCGACTTGTGGAAATTGTTCAAAAAGGAGTGGCTTGACTCGCTCTCCGGCGTAGCGGCAATACTTCATTCCCTCACGATTAGCGAGCTGCATCACGATATCCCGAGGTTTCCTCCGTGCCGAACAG
>JANONN010000017.1:0-8248 GCA_031420835.1 Ignavibacteriales bacterium
TGTCGTTCCCACCACTCCTTTTATCTGCGTAAACGTCCCACCAGTCGCAGTAAACTTGTAGTTAAGGATATCCTGCGCGCTGCCAGAAACCACTCCGCAAACTATAAGGAGGGTAAGAAGAATTCCCCTGATGGTAATCCATCGCGACCCGAACTCAAATGAATTCATGTGTTATGTACTCCCTATGAATAAAGAAATGTCATCGTCAATCTCTCTCTCCAATCACCAAATCAAGTTCGATCAATTACTAGGAAACGTCGGCGGGTCTGGAAGCTTCTTGGGCGGCGTTACATCGCCATTCTTCTTCTCTTGCAACAAGAGATACGCCGCTGCCCCACCGCCAGCAACGACCACTGTTCCCAATGCATACCAAATCCATCCGCCGCTACTCGTTGTAGCAACCTTTGTCGTTATTTTCTTGCCGGTCAATTCGGAGGACATGTCTGATGCAAGCGCCGGGATGACTTCAGACAAAAGCTCTTCAATCGCACCGCTGTGTTGTCGGCTCTTGCTTACGGCAATCTGAGCGGTAGAAATATCAATGACCTGGATTGTAACGTTGAAGGTGCGGCCAATCTTTCCGATTGAGCCAGCGAACATCTGCTGCACGTTCAAAATGCGCCCTGCTTCAACGACGCACTCGACCTGCGAGCACGCTTCGGTTTGCTGGAATCCTTGTTCCTGTAAGACAGCTTTGATCCTGTTTCGATCTACCACCGTGAATTCTCCGGTCTCAACCAATTGAGCAGAGAATGCGTCGGAGAGCGTTGCGGCTTCAGCCGCCGTGATGCCAGCTCGCGCGTCGAAATCGAGCACGGCAACCCTCAGTTTCTGCGGACGTTGTTGCTGTGGCTGTGTACGAGTTTGACTCCAGAGTGTGGTTGTAAGGAAGGAGGTGAGGATGAGTGAAACTGCAACCCGCTTATGGCGGGTTGACGAAGCAATGAGGGATAACATAGCGCCTCCCGATAATTAGGTGAAGTTACTTTCGTCCTTCGACCGCTCTCACAATCTCTTCCACAAACTCCGGGAAGAGATCTTCAATAACGTCTTCAAGATCTCCGTTGAAGATTTTCGATACCGCGAAGTCAACGCCAGCGTTCTCGACATCAGTCATTTTGATGTTGAACACGTAGTCATCCCCTAACTTCCCAACGGAACCTGAAACGAATTTTCTCACAGCAAGAACTTTTCCTAACGCCGAGACATCTCCCGTTCCGGTTTGTGCGGCTTGGAACTGCTGTTCCGTCATGATCTTCTCTGTTTGGCTTCGATCTACCACCGTAAATCGTCCCGTCTGCTGGAGAAGTGAGGCGAACGCATCTCGCATCGTCGCGGCCTCCTCAGACTTCACACCGGCACGGGCTTCGAAATCCATAACGGCAATATTGATCTTCGGGCCTTTGACAACCTTCTTTGAACCCGAACAAGAAACCAGAAACAACGATGCAAGGATTATGAGGATGGTCACAAACACGCGATACATGATTTATCCCTTCAATTTTTTTTTGGACCCGATCTTATTTGCTTGTCGTCGTTGGCTCTTCCTCTTTGATAAGCTCTCGCAGTAACTCGGCAATCTCAAGATGGAAGTTCTCGTGGTAGCCTCGATTGATCTTCCGGATGATTCCAAATTTATCGATCACAACGATCATAGGCAACCCACGGACAGCGTAACGATCCCCAACAGTACCCGTTGCGTCGAGAAGACACGGGAGTGTATATTCCCGTCGTTTCATGACGGCGCGAATTGAATCTTCCGTCATCTTTCGATCCTCACGAGTATTGACCAAGAACATCTTCACTGGCTTATCTTTGAACTCCTCTGCCATGTTTACGAGGAGCGGGATTTCGATCTTGCACGGTTCACACCAAGTAGCCCAAAAACTTACGACGACCGCTTTTCTTTCCTGTTTCTTCCACGGCTGGCGCAGCACCTTACCGGTGTAATCACTAAGATACACAGCCTCGCCGCTCATCGCGTCCCGAAGGAGAAATTTCGGAGCCTCTTGACCAATCGAGAGTGTATCTCCCTTTTGGGCAAGAGAGATCTGAGCGGCAATAATAATTGCTACTAGAATTGTGCTGATACGGAAGAGCATAACACGAACGGCAGTTGGCATTAGTTTGAATCCCGGAGTTGTGAATGGAAAATGTTCGTGCCCATCTCCTGCTTCGTTCCTCTCCAAGAAACTCCACCGAACAATATCTTCTTTTTTTCGGAACATTGTGTGCTTAGAATCACTTGACACGGAAGATCACGTATTGGGGATGAAGAGTAATCATGTCCGACCATGGTGTTCGAAGGAGTTATCGTTTCTATGAACTGCGTCCTCGAATCAGCTATTACTCTCACGAAATGGAATGAGAGCTTTTCAGGAAGGGGAGGAAGTACGATACTTTGGTCTGTGCTCTTCACCAAACAATATATCAAAATGGGCTATGCTTGTCAAGAAAAGGAGCATTATCAAATCGGAACAATTTGGTCATTACAGATGGGGAAAGAAATGAGATTTGTTGCATTTGGGAGGGTGCATGATTACATTAAGGCGACTTTTTTAACGAATCCCTTACTCGCCCGTTGAGGTTCTATGTCAACCATAAAGTTGAATTTTGATTTCCGAAAGGCGGGAATAGCACTCGCGTTTGCCCTCGGAACCGTAGTTATCATCTTCGTGCTTTTCAACACGAGTTTCTTATCGGAGACGCTGGGAACCGATATTTTTAGGAACCTCGAGCAGAAGGGGTATGACGCGCTCATTCGTGTTAGGGGCGAGAGACCGAGTGCTGGAGATGTGGTGTTGATACGCATAGATGAGTATTCCATCCAGGAGATGGGTTATCCGATCCCGCGTGACCAGTTAGGCGCTGCAATTTCGCTCTTAAGCAATCTTGGCGCGAAAGCTGTGGCTCTCGACATCTTTGTCACAGAACCGACATCCAAAGATTCCGCCGAAAGTGAACTCATGGTTGAGTACATGAAGAGGGCCGAAAACACGTTTCACATCATCGGTCCGTTCGTTCCTGCGACGACGGAAAAGGAGCAGATTTCCGTCCGAGACGTTGATAGCTCGGCCCATTACGTCATCGGGAGATTTGGAATTCCGGCTCCAAAATCCCATACGTTCTTTCGGGCTCCCATCATCAGCGATTATCCCTTCAATGCACTTGCGGAGGTTTCAACTGGAGTTGGAGATGCAACCCTTCATCCCTCAGCAGACGGCAGCATTCGTTCTGTGCCCGTTTTTGTAGAGTACGCCGGAAAACTTTATCCCACGCTGGGACTTGCGCTCGCCATGAACACGCTTGGCATTGGTCGTAATCAACTCTCCTTTGAGGCAACGGAAAACGGAACGATTGTCTCTGCCGGACCAATCAAGTTTGAAACCGATCATCAGGGCGACATCTTGATCAACTACATAGGCCCCTATGAAAACCTCCCATCAGTTTCTTTGTTCGATGTTCTTCAAGCAGGCAGAAAAAGGGACATCGCTTTCTTCGATCAGTTCAAAGACAAAGTTTGCATCATTGGTCCAACTGCACGAGCGGTTGGCGATTATTACCCGATGCCTTTTTCCGAGCGTGCACCGGGGTATGTAGCGCATGCCAATGTGTATGACATGATTGTTACCGGCAATTTCCTCTATCCGGCTAATTTAGGGGCGCAGTTCATCATTCTCCTTCTCATCACACTCGGCGTTTCGTTCGTTGCCAATTACCAGTCGATGCGCATTGGTGTCATTGCCCTGCTTGCGTTCAGCGTAGTCTATTTCGTGTTTGCCTATTTTTCGTTCACAAGTGGTAACACATGGTACAATGTCGTAGAACCGATAATTGCTATGTTCTTCTGCTTCGTCGGGACAGTCGCCTATCGAGCCGCAACCGAAGGAAAACAGAAGAAAATGATCACGAATATGTTTGAGAAGTACGTGAACAAAGCGGTCGTTCGCGATTTGATCAACGATCCCTCCAAGATGAAACTTGGTGGAGAGATGAGAGAGATTACGTTGCTCTTCTCCGATATCAAGGGCTTTACCACGATCTCCGAAGCGCTCGGTCCTGAGAACCTTGTAAAACTTCTGAACGTGTATCTGACGGAGATGACCAATATCGTCATGAAGCACCGAGGATCCGTTGACAAGTTTATTGGTGATGCCATTATGGCGTTTTGGGGCGCTCCACTAACGGATCCCGATGCTCCAATTCACGGGTGTCTTGCCGCATTGGAGATGCAATCAAGACTGGATGCGCTCGCCCCCCGATGGAAGAAGTTTGGTGATGTGGTGCTCAAACAACGCGTCGGCGTCAACACCGGAATGTGTGTAGTGGGGAACATGGGTTCTGACCAGAAGTTCAACTACACGGCGATGGGGGATTCTGTTAATCTTGCGTCCCGCTTGGAAGGTGTCAACAAGCAGTACGGAACCTACATTCTGATCAGCGAAATGACTTATCAGAAGGTTGCACGCAAAGTTGTCGCGCGCGAGGTTGACAAGGTCTTAGTTGTGGGGAAAACCGAGCCGGTGAGGATTTATGAATTGATCGCACTCGCGGACAAACCACTGACTGACAGGATGAAATACTTTCTGGACAGCTATCATGAGGGACTTGCGAGTTATCAGAAGCGCCAGTGGGATGAAGGAATTGCCTACTTTGAACATGCCCTCCAATCTAACGCTGATGATCCAGTCTGTCAACTTTACATTGACCGAATGCGTCTCTATAAATTGAATCCACCAGACGCGAATTGGAATGGTGTCTTTGTGCTCAGCTCGAAGTGAGACTCACAAATATCTCGGGCAAAACAAAAGGCGCTGAATGAATCAGCGCCTTTTTGATTTTGGGAATCTTTTCTCTATCTTGATTCAGTTTCGGTGAAGCGGGGCGTGGCGCAGCCTGGCTAGCGCGCTTGGTTCGGGACCAAGAGGTCGCGAGTTCGAATCTCGCCGCCCCGACAAAGACATTCAAGAATAATCAATTCCCCTCCCATATTTTTGATACCTCATCCGCAATTGCCTCAGGTTTTCTTTCATCCACCATTGAAACCCAACGAATCCTCTTGTCCGCACGAAACCATGTGAGTTGACGCTTGGCAAAGCGGCGTGTGTTCTGTTTCATTAGCGCAACGCTTTCATCCAACGAATTCCGTCCATCTAGGAAATCGAACATTTCCTTGTAGCCAACTGTGTTGAGTGCGTTGATGTGAGTGGTATATCCGTGTCGCTTGAGTGATTCAACTTCCTGAAGCAAGCCGTTCCTCATCATTTCATCCACTCGGTTCTCGATGCGACCGTACAGGGTCTTTCTCTCACACTCAAGTCCGACTTGAACACAATCAAAGGTTGGTTCTCGTCTCTGCTCTTTGTGGAATTCCGACAAGGGTTTTCCCGTCAAGTAATACACTTCCAGCGCCCTGATAACTCTCCTTGGTTTTGTTGCATCCATTCCAGCAGCGAGCAACGGATCAACTGTTCTCAGCACTTCCAGTAATGCACTTGCTCCTTCGTGTTCTAAGCGCGACTCCAGGATCTCCCGCAACTCCGAATCCTTACCCGGTCCTTCGAAAAGGCCATCGATCAGCGCACGTACATAGAGTCCTGATCCACCAACGACGATGGGAACTCGCCCGCGACGGACAATATCGTGAACGACTGCTCGCGCATCTTTTCCAAACTGACCCGCGTTGTAGTCATCCTCCAAAGCGAGAACGTCAACAAAGTGATGCGGCACGCGACGAAGATCTTCTTTGGAGGGCTTGGCAGTTCCTTTGTCCAAGCGCTTGTAAACCTGGCGGGAATCAGCCGAAACGATCTCCCCATCGAGTCGCTCAGCGAGGAGGATGGAAAGCGGGGTTTTACCTGATGCAGTTGGACCAACGAGAGCTAAAACACGGGGTAGCTTTTTCATTGCTCATTGTTCATTGTTCATTCTTCATTGTCCATTCTTCATTTTTCATTTCTCATTTTACATTTCCCATTTTGCATTTTTCATTTTGCATTTTTCATTTTTCATTGATTCCCCCACCCTTCCTTCCCAATCAGCGGCACAAACTTGAATCCGTGTACTTCTGTGACTTCCAACTCATCGCCTTTCTTCGTAACGACGCGCAGATTTTGAAGATCAAGGTCACCCACGGGGATCACCAATCGGCCACCCTCCGCAAGCTGCTTCAATAACGGCTCCGGAACGGAAGGAGCTGCGGCCGTCACCATGATCCCGTCATACGGGGCGAATTCACTCCATCCAACCGTTCCATCCCCTAACTTCGATGCGATTCGAAATCCTTCTTTCTCAAAACGTTTTCTTGCCTCCAGAAGCAACTCAAGATGCCGTTCGATCGTAAAAACGCGGCATCCCATCTCGGCCAATACAGCGGCCTGATAACCGGAGCCTGTTCCAACCTCAAGAATCTTGCTCCCCGGCTTCGGTGCAAGCTGTTGCGTCATGAAGGCAACAGTGTACGGTTGAGAAATCGTCTGGCTTTTTGCAATAGGGAGAGCTGTGTCCTCGTAGGCGCGATTGAGAAACGCAGCCGCCACAAAATGGTGCCGCCGTACCTTCGATATCGCATCAAGGACTTGCGCATCCACGATACCACGCTCGCGGAGAAGTAATAACATTTCTGCTCGCTCGTCTTCGTATTTTCCCATCACGAAGTGTCCCTTCGGAGATTAGTATTCTTTCATGAGCACTTGAACGAAACGCTTCGTGGTTTCCCAATGCGTCATGTAACTGCGTTGATCGTTATACACTGTTTGAATTGGAACGAATGATATCGAATATCCCTGCCTCGCCGCTCCGATGAGAAACTCCGTTTCGGCCTCATAACCATTTGACGTGAAGCTCACGTGCTCAACGACACTTCGACGAATGAGCCGGTACCCACATTGGCTATCTTTGATGTTCAAACCAGTCTTCGCAGAGACGAGCAATGACGTTAGCGTGTTTGAAGCAATTCTCGCGAGCGGCATTGTTGTTCCCCATCGCCTGCGGTGGCCAACGATCATGTCAACGTTCTGACCACCTTCGGCGAATTGTGCTTCAACAAATAATGGCAGATCTTCCGGCCGATGTTGAAGGTCTGCATCCATTGTGACAACGATATTCCAATCCCCCTCTTTCTTCAACTGTGAGAACCCACTCCGGAGTGCGGCACCTTTCCCTCGGTTCACTTCATGCTGGATCAACGTGACTCCGGCATTTCTTGCCGCCGCTGCTGTTTTGTCCTTCGAACCATCATCGACCACAACCATCTTTCTCACGTCTTGCTTCCGGGGTCGTGTGATCAACTCTGGGAGAGTGGTTTCAGCGTTGAATGCCGGGATAAGGACAACAAGGTCTTCTCTCATTCGTGGTTTATTTCAAAGCGTCTGCAACCTTAACGACACGCACCATCGCCCGAACATCATGCACTCGCACAATGTGAGCGCCGTTGAGAACACATGCGGAAACCGCTGCCGCCGTTCCTTCTAATCGCTCTTCAACGGGAAGATCGAGAATCGTTCCGATGAATGACTTCCGTGAAGGGCCCACAAGGACCGGTACTCCAAGCTGCCGAAAGACGCTAAGTCTCTTGATCAATTCGAGATTGTGCTGAAGCGTTTTGCCAAAACCGATTCCGGGATCTACTATGATCTGTTCGATACCAAACGATCGGGCAAGTTTGATCCGATCAGCAAGATACTCTTTGACCTCATCGACTACGTTGATGTAGCTTGGCTCAATCTGCATCGTCTTCGGCATTCCCTTCATGTGCATGAGGATCACCGTAGCATTATGCCGTGCTACGACTTCGGGCATCTGCTCGTCCATCGTCATCGCACTGATATCGTTGACGATTGTTGCCCCAGCTTCGAGTGCACGGCGTGCAACTTCTGATTTGTAGGTGTCAATGGAAATTGGAACGGAGACTCGCGATGCGATGCTCTCGATGACGGGAACCGTTCTTCGTATCTCTTCTTCAATTGATATTGGATCGGAACCGGGCCGGGATGATTCGCCGCCGATATCAATAAAGTCAGCCCCCTCCTCCACCATTCGAAGAGCATGTTCTACCGCGGATTGATGATCTAGAAACTTCCCGCCGTCCGAAAACGAGTCGGGCGTGACATTGAGAATGCCCATCACGTGCGTACGACGGGAAAGGTCGTACGTGGTTTTTCCAAACGTCTTGGTCTGATCCCGTAGTGATCCCTCGAACTATCAACTTCTTTCTGAAACATCATGGTGCTAAAGAGCTACCTTACTT
>JANONN010000018.1:0-6972 GCA_031420835.1 Ignavibacteriales bacterium
CTCCTATATTGGATGGGCGCCTCTCCCTCCGTACGCGCGCTTTAGCATCACGGTTGGAATCCGCTTCACAACACGATGGTCTGCACCGATGCATTATTGGAACTTTGTCGAGACACGCAGGTTTGCCGATCATTCACTCGACCGGCATGTTCAGCCTGTGGAGCAGACGCGTCGAATGTTTGGTTACACACGCAGCGGCGGTCGTTATGAAGTAAGCGGCGATCGGATCATCAACAGGGGCGTTGACCGTGATTTGATCGAGCGTTCGATCAGGTCGAGAATCGAACGTGTTGATGTTCGCGAATCGAGAGAACAGGGAGAGCGGGTTTTCCGTGATGGAAGAACCGAGCGAGTAGAAGTGTTCCGACCTGATCGAAGTGAGTCACGAGAGTCCCCTGATCGAATAGAAGCACGACGTGCAGAGAGAAAGACATCGTTGGAGATCAACCGGCTTGAGCGTAATCCCCGCGACGAGGAGTACGAGCGGAACCGTCAGGGGTCAAGCATCGGGGGACGATCACGGAGTAATGAGAGAAATTCCGATGAGCGGTTGGCTCCTGAGATGGGTCGTGAACGAAGAAGCCCACTGAGAAGGTTAGCACCACAAAACAATGACAAAGCGGAGCCGAGGGATTCGGATTTGCGAAGACAGGATGAGGGCAGCGAATCTCGCGACCAACGCCGATCTATTCTACGTCCACGGGAGGAGCCAAGACGATTTAGTGAGCCGCCGTCACGAAGAGAAGGCCGTTCGGTTCAACCCGCTCCATCACCGCGACGTGATTCTTCACCGGCAGAGCCTTCACGTAAGTCTGGCGGGAAACGAAACGAGAATTGAGATCTATTTTTCCTTTCTGCGTAACATCCGTGATTTATTTGGTGATCGGGAGATTGAGTCATTTTGTTTTTCATTCGTCAATGACCCGATGATTCGATGATTCAATGACTTCAATCGTCTACTCAATCATGCCTTAGTTTCAAAAGAATCTCCTTCATGTCGCTCGGCAATTCGGATTCGAACTTTAGATGCTGGTTCGTTTTCGGATGGACAAAACCGATTGTTTTGGCATGAAGCGCTTGGCGCGGGATCATGTCGAGAAGATTCCGCGCTTGCTGGGCTGTCTTCCCATCAAGTCCCCCCCAATGATGGCTTCTCCCGCCGTAGGTTGGATCACCAAACACCGGATGGCCGATGTGTGTAAGATGAACGCGAATTTGATGTGTTCTTCCGGTCTTCAGTTTCAGACGAAGGAGCGAAAGGAAGTCAAATTGTTCCATCACTTCGTATTCCGTAAGCGAGTGTTTCCCGTCGGCTAAGACCACAACCTTCTTGCGATTGCTCTTGCTCCTGCCGATGGTTGCTTCAACCGTTCCGCGTCCGCCTATGGCGGACTTGAACTTCCCCCACGCAATCGCCCAGTATTCGCGATCAATCGTTCGTTGTGAAAACTGCTTTGCGAGATGATGGTGCACAACATCGTTCTTTGCAACAACCATCAATCCACTTGTGTCCTTATCCAACCGATGAACGATGCCGGGGCGCAACCCTACGTTCGCCGTAGACAACGACTGACAATGGTGCAAAAGGGCATTGACGAGCGTTCCAGTATAGTGGCCGTGAGCGGGGTGAGTGACCATTCCCGCCGGTTTGTTAACGACGAGGAGATACTCATCTTCGAAAACGATATCGAGGGGAATATTTTCCGCAACAGCGTCAGAGCGAGGAGGACGTGCGAACGTAATATCAATAACGTCGCCAGGAGTAAGCGTTTGACTCGGCTTGACGGAGTGGCCATTCACGAGCACAAGGCCGTCATCGATCGCCTTTTGAACTTTGTTGCGCGTCGCATTCTCAACCTGATGGGTCAAATATACATCAATGCGCTCCCGTTTCTGTCCAGCGGGAACAACAATACGCAAGCGTTCTCGAAGTTCTTCATCAGCCGACAGGAGGAGATCTGAATCAACATCAGCGGACATGGTTACGGTGAGAGTTTGTGGTCGTTGGAAGCAACCAAGGTTCCATCCTTCATACCGTCCGGATCAGGAACGGTTGCCGGTGCGGGATTCAACTGGTCGGTGCGCTCATCTAAGGCGGTATATCTCCGATGAAACATCAACAGGACCACAACGCCGAGCGAGACCGACATGTCGGCCACATTGAAAACGGGCCAACGGTGGATTTGGTATCCAAAGATATTAACGTTGAAGAAATCGACGTCGAGGAAGTCCACCACCTTACCATAAAAAAGTGGCGATTCTCCGAAAATGACTCCGTAGAAAACGCGGTCAATCAGATTACCAATGGCGCCCCCCAAAATCATGGCGAGCGGCAGGCGAATGATGAATCCTTCTTCCCGCACTTTCCAGACATACCAGAGAATCCCAATGCTCGCCAGTAATGAGAACAACGTGAGGAATAGCTTTCCACCCACGTCGATACCGAAGGCCATTCCAGGATTCTCGATGAAGGTCAGACGAAAGAAATCACCCAGGATAGGTATGCTGGCTCCAAGTTGCATACCGGAATGATAGAAATCGAAAATCGGAAGAGCGAATCCCTTCACGAGCAACTTCGTCACCTGGTCTAGAACGACAATAAACCCGGTCAGATAGAGTACGCGCACGCAGTCTCCTACGTTGTAAATAATATTGTGAAAATGTTAGCCAGCTTGTTTTGTTCCCTTCTCAACCTTACAATCTACGCACATCTGGGCATGCGGGACAGCCTCGAGCCTTTCCTTTTCGATGATCCTTCCGCATTCAGTGCAATAGCCGTACGTTCCGTTCTCGATACGCTTCAATGCATCATCAAGGTAGTTAAGGAATTTTCCTTCACGAGCCGCGTACATGAACGTCTTCTCCCGCTCCATCGTATCGGTTCCCTGCTCCATGTGAAGCGAATAATTGGAGTTTTCGCTCACGTACTCACCTGTTGTCACATCCATCATCGTGGCTTTCAAGGATTCAAGGTCTTCAAGAATTTCTTTTCGTTTCTCGAGAATGAGGTTTTTAAAGTACCCCAATTCCGCCTTGCTGTAAGCTTTCCTTTGCAACGACTTTCTTTGGGCGGCCACTTTCGGTTTTTTGCTTACAGCCTTCAGACCTTTCTTTGGTAATCTCTTCACATTACGTGCTGAAGTCTTCGCTTTCTTCGTTACAACCCTCTTCTTCACCATTGTGCCTCCGTTAAACGATAAGTGTAATTTCTTGATTAGTTCTTTGAGATCCGAACCACACCGATCTCGGCAACTTCTCCGTTCAGTTCCTCTTTCGAAAGAACCACTGGCGGAGTGTTCATCGCTTCCACGACGAGCATGTCCGTAGCGAGAGTCTCCTTCTTTATATAGTCTTGAAGTCTCGACAAAGCCCGTGAAAGTCGTTCGGTGGAACGATGATAGATCGTGATACGGTCAGTGACGTCAAAGCCAGCATCTTTCCGCATGTTCTGAATCCGGTTAACGAACTCGCGGGCGAATCCTTCATCGATCAATTCGTCTGTAAGCTCGGTATCGAGCGCAACGGTGATAACGCCGTCGCTTTCCACTAACCAACCTTCGATGTCTTCATGAAGAATCTCCACATCCTCTGTAACCACTTCTGCATCTATTCCGTTCAAGGGCAGAGTGAGTTTTCCGGTTTTCTCAAGCGTGGCAATCTCGATTGTGGAAAGCTCTCGGATTCGCGCTGCAACGGCCTGAACCTGTTTCCCGAGCTTCGGCCCAAGCGTCTTGAAGTTCGGTTTTGCCTTCTTTCGAACGATGTCGGAATCGTCGCTCACAAACTCGAGATGCTTCACGTTGATCTCTTCGAGAATGACATCCTTCATTCGTTCGATTTCCGAACGGTCCTCATCGCTCGTGACAGGAAGAATGATCTTTTTCAGTGGCTGCCGTACCTTCATGTTTGACTTCATTCTCATTGCCCGAACAAGACTGACAATGCGGATCGCCCGCTTCATCCGACGTTCCAACTCTCGATCGACGATGCTTTCTTGCACAAATGGTAATGCGGCAAGGTGCACCGACTCGTGCAATTCCTGGCCAGTCACAGAGTTCAGTGTCCGGTATAATTCTTCGGCCAGGAACGGTGCAAACGGAGCCATCAACTTTGTCACTGCGACAAGACATTCGTATAAGGTTTGATACGCCGCCGTCTTATCTCTTCCCCGTTCACTCTTCCAGAACCGGCGACGATTGCGACGAACGTACCAGTTAGAAAGTTCATCGAGGGTGAAGTCGCTCACAGCGCGTGTGGCACGCGTGACATCATATTCGTTCATCCATTGCGTATAGTTCTTCACAAGTGAGTTGAGTTCCGAGAGCACCCAACGGTCGATCTCCGCCCGCTCTGCGACAGGGATGGGCACCTCTTTGCCGGTGAATCTGTCAATGTTGGCGTAGAGCGCGAAGAACGAATACGTATTGATCAACGTGCTGAAGAATTTTCGTTGGACGTCGCCGATCGCATCTTCATCGAATAATGTCGGACGCCAGACCGGACTGTTCGAGACAAGATACCAGCGAACAGAATCGGCTCCGTATTTTTCCATGAGCACAAACGGATCCGCGGTGTTCTTCTTCGACTTCGACATCTTCTGGCCTTGCTTATCGAGGATCAGTTCATTCACGAGCACGTTCTTGAACGCAGGCTTGTCAAATAGGAATGTGCCGATCGAATGAAGCGTATAGAACCATCCACGCGTTTGGTCAATTCCCTCTGAGATGTAATCCGCTGGATACGCTTTCTCAAACGTTTCTTTGTTCTCGAACGGATAGTGCCATTGAGCGAATGGCATAGCTCCGGAGTCGAACCAAACGTCAATGAGTTCAGGTGTGCGTTTTTTCGTGCCGCCACATTTCTTGCATGCCAACATGATTTCATCCACGTAAGGTTTATGAAGGTCGAGAGATTGTAGATCGGCGCGACCAGAGGATTGCTCAAGCTCCGCAACACTTCCAATGCACTCTTGCTCGCCACATTGATCGCAAATCCAGATCGGCAGGGGCGTTCCCCAGAAACGATCGCGAGAGAGAGCCCAGTCTTTATTCTCCTCAAGCCAGTTCCCGAATCGGCCGGTCCCGGTTTCCGAAGGGATCCAATTGATCGTTGCATTCAATTCGATCATTCGCTGCGCGTAGGAGGTGGTGCGGATATACCAGGAGTCGCGTGCGTAGTAGAGAAGCGGTGAAGTACAACGCCAGCAGTGAGGATAGGTGTGGGAATATGTTTCCTTCTTGAAGAGCAATCCCCGCTTCTTAAGATTAGCGATAATGTCAGGATCGGCGTCCTTGACGAACTTGCCTGCGAAGTCTGTGACCTCCGGACCAAACTCACCCGACTTGTTGACGGGGTGAATCGTTGGAAGGCCATGCTTCTTCCCCGCTTGATAATCGTCTTCACCGTATGCGGGAGCCATGTGAACGATGCCGGAGCCGTCTTCGGTCGTGACAAAATCGGCCGCCACGACGTACCATCCTTTTTCCTTCGGCTGGTGGTAGTTGAAAAGCCGTTCGTATTCCTTTCCGACCAGAACTGCGCCCTTGAACTTTTCGATGATACTATGTTCATCGCCAATCACAGATAGTCGAGCTTCGGCGAGAATGAGCTTCTCACTTTTCACGTCTACCTTTACATACTCAACCTTCGGATGAACGGCAAGAGCCACGTTCGAAATGAGCGTCCATGGCGTGGTGGTCCAGACGAGGAAGGATGTATTCTCTTCCCCTTTCAATTTCATTTTCACATAAACAGAAGGATCCTTGACGTCTTTGTAGCCGAGTGAAACTTCGTGAGACGACAATGGTGTCTCGCATCGAGGGCAATATGGCTGTATCTTAAATCCCTTGTAGATAAGTCCTTTGCTGAAGTACTGCTTCAACGCCCACCAAACGGATTCGATGTAGTTGTTTTCAAATGTGATATAGGGATGATCAAGATCAACCCAGTAGCCCATCATCCGGGTCATCCGTTCCCAATCGCTTTTGTACTTCCAGACCGACTCCTTGCACTTCTTGTTAAACTCGGCCACACCGTACTTCACGATTTCATCCTTGTGCTTGAAGCCAAGCTCTTTCTCGACTTCGATCTCCACCGGAAGACCGTGCGTGTCCCATCCTCCTTTGCGATGAACCTGATATCCGGACATTGTCTTGTAACGGCACACAAGGTCTTTCAGCGTTCGCGCCATCACATGGTGGATACCGGGACGACCATTCGCCGTTGGCGGTCCTTCGTAGAACGTGAACTGCGGGTTGCCTTCACGAGATGAGACGCTCTTCTCGAAGATCTTGTTATCGTCCCAGAACTTGAGGACTTGCTGCTCGAGTTCGTAGTAGTTTAGTTTGTCAGTGAGTTGTTTGAACATCGATGGTATTTTCGATTGGCGATCGGCGATTGGCGAATTTCGATTTACGAATTAAGACGACTCGATGAATCAGCGGTTTCGCTTCGCTGTGATACGAGATGCCGCAAAGATCCGCAACAATTCTTCGGACTCTTTCTTGAGACCCATTACTTCGTTTTCGGAAATCTTGCCTGATTCCATAAGCATCTCAAGCCAAAAAAGGGTCTCATCAGCTTCTTCTTCGACAATGCCAAGTTTATTGATGAAATCAGCCTTTGATCTTGCCCTGCATGCAGATCTATAATTTGCAGCGACAGAGGTTGCCGAACGTATAAGCTGTTTCCCAAGAACGTCAGTTGTAGAACTTCTCGGTAACCCTTCAACGAGCCTGATTACTTCAATGGCCATTCGTTTTGTTCTACTTTTTAGCTCTTCACTGTTCATTCTCAATCGCAAACCGTCAATCGGAAATCGGAAATCGCCAAGCTGGATTCAATGAGCAAGTGCAACACGCCGGTTAAAGACTTCGCGTGGTGTTTGATAATTTAGTATTTTTCTTGGTCTGTTGTTCATGCGCCGTTCTAAGCGTTTGATGCAGGCTATTGAGACGGCATCGAAGTTTGTTT
>JANONN010000019.1:0-1890 GCA_031420835.1 Ignavibacteriales bacterium
GTCCGCGCTCGACAACCGCCCTCTTACGTTTGACGAATGGGAGCAGATGGTCAACCAAGTCATTTTCGTGAGTGCAACGCCGGCGGATTATGAATTGACGAAATCGAAAGGTGTCGTTGTCGAGCAAGTGATCCGCCCGACGGGACTTGTTGATCCGGAAGTCGTTGTGCGACCGAGCAAGAACCAAATTGACGATTTGATTGCGGAGATCCGTACCCGCGCAAAGAACAAGGAGCGGGTTCTCATCACAACACTCACGAAACGAATGGCAGAAGACCTGACGGAGTATCTTCTCGAGATTGGAGTCAAAGTACGTTACATCCACTCGGAAGTTAATGCATTGGAGCGCGTTGAGATTCTGCGCGATCTTCGGCTTGGCGACTTCGACGTGCTCGTCGGAGTCAATCTCCTTCGTGAAGGTCTTGATCTGCCGGAGGTTTCACTCGTTGCGATCATTGACGCAGACAAAGAAGGCTTTCTGCGTTCCGATCGCTCCCTCATCCAAACAGCGGGACGAACGGCTCGCAACGTGAACGGAAAGGTGATCCTCTACGCTGATATCATGACTGGCTCCATGAGCCGTATGATTGACGAGACGACTCGACGCCGGCAAAAGCAAATCAGCTACAACGTAGAGCACGGAATCAAACCGAAAACGATCTACAAAAGTGTTGATGAAGTACTGGCAGCAACCGCCGTTGCGGATTTCGGCCAGCGTCACGAGGAGCGACGCGAACGGAAGGCCATGGCAGTAGCGGAGAATGTCGTCCGCTATCTCACCGACGATCAGCGGAAAGACTTGATCGAAGAGCTACGAACGGAAATGAGGAGAGCATCAAAGGACCTTGAGTTCGAACGGGCTGCAGAACTCCGTGATCAGATCGAGCGCCTGGAGAATAAAGGTTTGTGAATTTGATGATCGAAGTTACTACAGGCCAAAATCACCTCAGCAGTGTATTGAAAAGTATTTCAAAAGGTAGGACGGGCATTTTTGCCTGTCCAAAATTGAAGGAAATCTTCAGACAAGTCACAAAGTGATGGCTTCGCCAAATGTCTGACCCACCTGAAAATAAGTTTTTCAACAACATGTAAGGGGAGAACCTCACCATGGGGATGGTTCAGTCGTTGCACTCGTTTGTAAAACCGGTCGTTGTTTCATTTCTCGATTTCATCTATCCGCCATCGTGTCTTTCTTGCCAGTCGTCACAACTTGACGGCCAGCGGCACGTTTGTCCGCAATGCTGGGACTCGATCGAGCGCATCACGCAATCCCACCCTTTGTTTATGGAGACCCGCACAAAACTTGTTGAAGGCGATGTATCCAATCTTGTCTCGATGTATGTCTTTGAAAAGGAAGGAACACTTCAACAGATCATGCACGCGCTGAAGTATCAAGGATATACCTTGTTGGGTGTGGAGCTTGGGCGACGTTTGGGGAAGGTGTTAGTAGAGCGGGATGTTCGTGTTGATTACGTCATTCCGGTTCCGCTTCATCGAAGAAAAGAACGCGAGCGTGGTTACAATCAGGCAGAACGCATCGCACGCGGGCTTTCTGACGTGACGGGATTAGAGTTGCGGAGTGACCTCTTTCGGCGGAAGAAGTACACACAAACTCAAACGCAACTGAATCTTGAACAACGGAAGGAAAACATGGAGGATGCTTTCGAGATTGACAAAAAGGGAGAGGCTATACTTGATGGCAAGAGCTGCCTCATAGTAGATGACGTTATCACAACAGGAGCTACGATCACCGCCTGTGCATCTCTGTTGAAGAGTGCCGGATCAACGCACGTCATCGCATGCTCAGCGGCGTTGGCGAAGTAAGATGAGAAGTGGGGGGCCCAAGAGGTGAGTGGGTGGCAACCGGGTTTCAAAAAAAAAAAAAACAAA
>JANONN010000020.1:0-1903 GCA_031420835.1 Ignavibacteriales bacterium
CGCAAACGAGCTTCCATCGGGCTTGTTACCAACGCCTTGCATTTCTTTTTCACCCGGTGTGGCTGACATTGTGGTTGTTCCGGCCCACCCGATCGAATCGGTCGCTACCGTGAGCGCAAGTCGCCCCGCGGAGAATGCGACCGCGCTGAACTTCAGCTCTTTTTCTTTCCAATTGAGTGTACCGGAAAGTTTGTCCGCTTCACCTTTAAGCGAAAGACTCCCTTGTTGTCCCGGATCCGTTGAAATGGTCACATCCCACGTCCCACGCGGATCGTTAGCGGGGGGAGGTTTCACTTCATATCGTTTTCCGTCAATCCATATTTCCTGCAACTTTGTTTTCTCTGCGAAGAGGTCGCCGTCTGTGATGACGATGTTTGCAACCTTTCCTTTGTCCAGCGTGCCAAAGCGGTTCTCCATACCAAGCCATTTTGCAGGAGTTGTTGTGACGGCGGCGAGCGCCGCATCGGCAGAGAGTCCGCGCTCAATCGCTTTTCGGACCTGACCGAGGAAGGTTGCCTGATCTTTCAGTTGAGCCGAAGTGAGAGAGATCGGAACACCAGCCTTCGAAAGGCGGCCTGCATTCTCAGGCGCTGCATCCCAATGTTGCAACTCTTCGAGCGTGACGTTCAGCGCTTCCTCAGGAGTATCAACTGAAGGGGTCTCGGGAAAATTAAGTGGAACGATTACCGGAAGTTTGGCGGCTTTGATCGCATCGAGACGGCGGTACTCCTGTCCGCTTCCGAAGACCCAAGTGTTAAGGTTGAACTCTCTTTGAATCTTCGCCGCGCGAAGGAAATTGAGGTCGTCGCTTACTTCTATCACAACCGGCTGGCGGCTCGACGTGAGCTCGCCGAAACGTCCCTGCACGGCATCTTGCAATGCTTCAAGCGCGGCGTTCGTCTCCGGACGCTTGGTGCGATCGTCCGCCTTAGGCGTATTTGCGTACGTGTCGTGCGCCTTTCTGTACCAATCGGCATCGAGCCATGTTTGTCGGATGAGCGCAATGACTCCCATCAGTGAATTCGGATAGCCGCCAAAGAAACCTGGCGTCTGCTCGAATGTGACGTGTTGTGCCACTTTTGATTTGATCACGAGATCAACCGGAGCGCCATCACCCAAATGAACCAGCGCGCTTGTGCCGCGAAAGAGTCCGCGTTGCGGAATTGCGAGCACGAGTGTGAATCCTTGTGAGCGTAGCTTTTCTGCAGCTCGTGATTCTTGCTGAAACTCCGACACTGCGTCGTAGTCAGATCGCACCTTGGGATTCCAGTGCGCTGCTCCTTTGACCGGATCGGGACGGGGCGGGGCTTGGAATGGATCGAATCCGCCGGCTTGCTGCTGTGGCGGAGGTTTTGGAATGCCGTAATCGGTAGCAAGGTCAATCAACCCGGGGTAGAGGGTGCGACCGCTCATGTCCCAGACGCGCGCATCGGGCGGCAGAGTGACATTTTCTCCAGCAGCTTCGATGATACCGTTACGGACAACAAGCGTACCTTTCGCAATGACTTTGCCCGGTGAAACAACTATGCGAGCGTTTGTAAAAGCATGCACGGACGGGGTGTTCTCTCGAATACCCACAACAGGTGCCGTTTGAGCAAGAATAGATGAAGCCGTGAGACATATGAATACAAAGAGAACGATCCAGCGTTGCATTATGAATCCTCCAGAAGGAATGTGAAGATTTGGAAAGAAACTCTAGAAGTTCTGGTGAGATGAAGGATGAACCAGAACACAGGACGTAGTATAGACGCTGTCAATTTGCGAAAGTTTCCGAGAATGGCAACTGAAATTCTACAAACTGAAATTCTCTTCCGATAGGAATTGATTTGGAGCCTATCATAACAAAACCAGTGGGCTTTTCTACGAAAAATCAGTACGTTCGATGAGCCATTCTAATGCAATC
>JANONN010000021.1:0-2210 GCA_031420835.1 Ignavibacteriales bacterium
ATGTTCGCCAACGGCTTCCCCACAATGTTGCTGCGGCCGACGATAACGACATGTTTCCCTGCAGGATCGTTCCCTGATCGAACAAGCAACTCTTGAATTCCTGCCGGCGTGCAGGGCCGAAAGCCATCCTCCCCCACCACCAATCGCCCCACGTTCACCGGATGAAACCCGTCCACATCCTTCGCGGGATCGATCGTTTCCAGCACCGTTTTTTCGCTGATGTGTGATGGAAGCGGAAGTTGCACGAGAATCCCGTGGATTTTCGGATCGGCGTTCAGAGCGGACATCTTCGCTAACAGTTCTTTTTCTGTTGTGCTGCTTTTCAATCGCTCGGTGACGGAATGGAACCCAACCTCATCGCACGCCTTCCCTTTTGCACGAACATATACCTCCGAAGCCGGATTCTCACCGACGAGCAGGAACGCAAGTCCGGGAGTGATCCCGCGCTCGGCGCGCAATCGCTCTACCCCAGCGCGAACTTCGCGCTTAATATCTTCGGCTATTTTCTTTCCGTCTATGATTTGAGCGTTCATGGAAATTCGAAAATGTTTTTATGTGAGCCTCCGTGTCGAGGAATGAAGAACTGCGTTCGACTGGAGAATAGCATATTCATCGAAGCAATCCCCTTACTCCCCCTTTTTCAAAGGGGGATGGATTTGCTTATGAAAGGTCATTGGCCAGCTTCATGCTAAAAAGCCGGAAAAATTACCTGCTCAACCTTCGTTGCCTTTCCTGTCTCCGAATCAACCTGGACAAAGACGGCGCAGAGGCGAACATCATGCTCGGCCATCTCGAACTTGTACGGCGTTTGCATCAAGAATCGCCTAATGGCAATTTCCTTTCTCATCCCTATCACGGAATCGTACGGACCAGTCATGCCGACATCAGTAATAAAGGCCGTTCCTTTTGGAAGAATCCGTGCGTCAGCAGTAGGAACGTGCGTATGCGTCCCCACAATCGCGCTGACACGCCCTTCCAAATGCCACGCAAATGCCATCTTCTCGGCCGAAGCCTCTGCATGAAAATCGATGAAGATCACTTTCGTCTCGTTGTGAATCTTGCTGATCGCCCAGTCCGCTGCTTTGAACGGGTCGTCAATCGTTTGCATGTAGGTGCGGCCCTGCAGGTTGATCACACCCACATGTCCCTTCTCTTTCAAATCGTAGACTACGAACCCATGCCCCGGATTTTCACGAGGATAGTTCAATGGCCGGAGAATGTTTCGCTCCTTAGCCAGCAACTCCTTCGATTGCCAGCGATCCCACAGGTGATTCCCTGTGGTGATAACATGAACGCCAAGATCAAAGAGAGTTTTCGCGTCCTGGTCGGAGATTCCTTTTCCGTCGGTAGTGTTTTCACCGTTGACGATGCAGAGATCAACTTCATATTTCTGAAGGTATTGCTTCAGAACCGTATTGACGAGAGTCAACCCCGGCTTACCGACGATATCACCGACAAAAAAAATATTGACGTGTTTACTCACTCACCATCCTTTCACATACGTTACACGGTCAATATAGACGAAATTGGAGTGAAACAAAAGTCCGAACGTAGAGTGCGGAAGGAGACAAGACGCAAACGAGGATATGCGGAGAGAAGTTGAGCCAAGATCATCGGTTGCATTGCGAATCTCATCCGAGTATATTTCCCCATGCAACTGTACGCCGGGACAAGTGGATACAGCTACGCCGAGTGGAAAGGTCATTTCTACCCTGAAGATATTCCCACGTCGGAAATGTTGAAGCATTACGGCGAGCGACTCCCTTCCGTTGAGATCAACAATACGTTCTATCGTTTGCCGAAACCCAGCCTGCTCGAAACATGGGCTTCACAAGTTCCAGAGCATTTCCGATTCTCCATCAAGGCATCACAGAAGATAACTCACATGAAGCGACTGAAGGATGCCGCGGATGAAACGTCATATCTGATCAAAACCGTCCAAACACTCGGTCCAAAACTTGGCGTCCTGTTTTTTCAATTACCCCCGTTCCTTCGGAAAGACTTGCCTCGCCTACAGCAGTTCCTTGAAACCATCCCGCCCGGAATGAAAACGGCGTTCGAGTTTCGTCACGCGACATGGTTCGACGACGAAGTCTTCGACTGCCTCAAGAAATACAATTGCTCTCTTTGTATAGCAGACGCTGATGAGGAGTTGAAAGTCCCGTTTGTGGGCACGGCTCGATGGGGTTACCTAAGGTTGCGGAAAGCAC
>JANONN010000022.1:0-1912 GCA_031420835.1 Ignavibacteriales bacterium
AAAGTGATCGGCTCTGCATGAATCCCATGCGTGCGACCAACCATGACTGTGTATTTGAACTCTTGCGCACGCCGCGCCAGCACATCCTTCAACTTCTCCAATCCTCCTAGCAGCAAATCGGCAGATTGCTTCATCTGCACGGCAAGAGCGGTGTCGAGAACGTCAGATGAGGTCATGCCGAGGTGAATGAAGCGCGATTCAACTCCAACGTACTCACCAACATTTGTCAAGAAGGCGATCACGTCGTGCTTGACATCATGCTCAATCTCCACGATTCGCTTCACATCGAATTTTGCCTTTGCGCGAATCGTCGACGCTGCATCCTTGGGAATGACGCCAAGCTCCGCCTGTGCTTCGCATGCAAGCAATTCTATTTCAAGCCAGATGCGAAACTTGTTCTCATCTTCCCACAGTGCGCCCATTACCGGGCGTGTGTAACGAGCGATCACCGGTAATCCTAGTTTGGTCGTTTCTCAAGTTTGAGTTGAATATCAACAAGCTTTCGTTCCCGATACACTTTCAGCTTCAAGCTATCGCCGGGCCGAAGCTCCGACACCGCGGTAAAGTAATCGTTTTCGGAGACAATCTTTTGCCCATTCACTTCTGCAATGATGTCGCCAACACGCAACCCAGCTTTTTCTGCAGGACTATTCCGTTGAATTTCACTCACGATCATTCCTTCGGCACGCGTGAGACCAAAGTATCGGGCGATCCGTGCGTCCACCGGTTGCGAATCAAAGCCGGTCCAGAAATCACGTTCAACTTTTCCACTCTTTCGCAGTTCGGCGACGATCTTTTTCACTTTGTTGATTGGGATGGCAAAACCGTACCCAACAAATGTCTCCGATCTTCCACCAGTAAAGATCAATGTGTTCACACCAATGACTTCACCAAGACTGTTGACTAACGGCCCGCCAGAATTTCCACCGTTGATTGCTGCATCTGTTTCGATCATATCGCGATAAACCCGACTCTCTACACGACCGAGATTCATTCCCGTAGAGCTTATCACCCCCACCGTGACAGTTGGCTTATCATTGATCTCAAAGAGTCCAAACGGATTCCCGAACGCGATCGCCCATTCACCGACGATGACTTCATCGGAGTTCCCCAATGTGAGATATGGTAGATTCTTTCCTTCAACCTTCAGGAGACAGATGTCGGAGACGGCATCCGTCCCGACGATCTCGGCCTTCAACTTTTCGCCGCCTGTGAGCGTGACGGTTATTTCCTTCGCGTTTCCCGCCACATGGTCGTTCGTAATGATGTAGCCATCGGGTGAGATGAGAAACCCGGATCCCAACCCTTTGACCTGTTGGCGAAACGTGCGATCACCGAAGAAGCGGCGGAAGAAAGGATCGTCACCAAAGAACTGATAGAAAGGATCTCGAAGGACATATTCTCGCACTTCGATTACGTTAATCCCTACGACAGCGGGACTTACTCTTGATACAGCACGGGTAATCGCGTTTTGGCGCGAAGTGGTCGGATCTTGATCTTGCCCGCCTGAATGACGTAGTCGGGCAGGCGTTGAACGCGTCCTCGTGATCGTTTCGGGAAGAAGAGCCGTGACCGGCGAGTCCGTGGATTCTCCGACGGGACTCGCCGCAGTGGACTTCACTGCATATCCAAGCCCGAAACCTAAGAGCATGGGAATAAGGAAGATGAAAAACAGTTTCATGAATTGGCTTTTCATCATCATCTATCCTTCTTCAAGAACTCAGAAAAACCATCCCGATGACTGATGAGGAGTATTCCGGTCAAGATTATGCACAGCGCGACGAAATCGCTTGCCGTTCCGTTGGCGATCATAAGAGCTTCAATCCATGTTGGAGGAACGAGCAATAGAATAAGCGGCGCCACGATGGTTGCAAGAATGTTCGAGATAGTAATTTCTTTGTATCTCCCTTTC
>JANONN010000023.1:0-3460 GCA_031420835.1 Ignavibacteriales bacterium
GGTATGATCTCAGCCTCCCGTCTCAAACAAGGCGAACGGGCTGGGCACCCCTAACGGGAAATTCAAACAGCTATGTTGGAAAAGAACTATTCAAATATAAGAGATGAGGATGGCGATGTCAAGTGCATCTCATTATTCTTGCGCTACACCTGAGCCAGAACGGCCAAATGCGCCTCAATGCTCCGTGCCAGCGCTTCGAGATTGTATCCACCTTCAAGCACAGACACAATTCTCCCATCACAGCATTTCGAAGCCACATCCATCAGCCATTTCGTCATTCGTGCAAACGAATCTTCCGTAAGAAGGATGTTCGCTAACGGATCATCCTTGTGCGCGTCAAATCCGGCTGAGATCATAACAAGATCGGGGCGATACTTCTCCAATGCGGGAATGATCCTCGCTTCAAATGCTTCGCGGTACTCCTTCTCGGTGCTTCCCGCCTCCATCGGACAGTTGAGTGTGAAGCCTTCCCCCTTTCCAATTCCGGTTTCACTCGGCGCGCCGGTGCCGGGATAGAACGGATACTGATGCAGACTGATGTAGAAGACGGAGTCATCGGCGTAGAAAATCTCCTGCGTACCGTTCCCATGATGCACATCCCAGTCAATGATCGCCACTCGCTCGACGCCATATTTGCTTTGAGCATATCTCGCGCCGATCGCGACGTTGTTGAACAAACAGAATCCCATGGCCTTCGCCGTTTCTGCATGATGTCCCGGCGGGCGAATTGCGCTGAAGGAAGCAGAGACGCGACCGCTCATTACTTCATCCACCCCAAGCAATACTCCACCGACCGCCAACAGTGCAACATCATACGAAACGGGGCAAACATTCGTATCGCCTCCATCCAACACAGACTCTCCTGCCTTGCAGCGGCGCTCGATCATCTTCACATACTCTTCCGGATGAACTCTCACAATCCAATCGAGCGACGATGGCTGCGGTTGGAGATGATACAATTCTTTCCATAATGGTGTCGCGATCAAATGATTGACGATAGCACGAAGACGATCCGGTCGCTCCGGATGTCCGGCTCCTGTGTCGTGATTCAGATACTCTTTATGATAGATGAATGCGACGTTCTTCATGTCGAATGAAAGTCAAACTGACCGACGAATCGCCCAAATGGCGAGCCAGAACGAAAGGATAAGAAAACCAACGAAGGCGGAGAATTCAACCGCCGCCGCCGACCACGACCCAACACCGATTGTGAGAAATCGAAGAACGTCGGTGTGCCACGTGAGCGGGTTTGCATACGAAGCAACCCGAAGCCACCCGGGCGCCTGCTCCAATGGATAAAACATGCTGCTCGAAAAGATGAGGACAAAGTACGCCGCGTTGATCACCGTGTTGAATGTATCATTGCGCCGGATAAGAAATGCGAAGATGGCAAGGCAGAAGAACCATCCTGCAATCCCTACCATCACCGAAAGAAACACAAGCGAGAGCAGATCCCATTGCAAAGAGATCTCAAGCAGCCATACTGCAGCCCCGACTGCGAGCGCCGTCTGCGCGAGCGACATGAGACATTGAAAGACGATCTTCCCGAGTAGCCACTGCGCTCGTGTCATCGGGTAGGTGAGAAACTCGTAGAAAATCCCATTGTCGCGATCAATGAAGAATCCGTACGATTGATTAATGGCGCTTCCGAAGCAAGACATCGAAAGAACTCCCGCCAGGAAGAACTCATTGTAGCTGATGGTCTGGCCTTCGATCTGAACCCCAAGCGGAAGGGCTTTGTTGAATCCGACTCCGAACAATAGCATATAGAGAAGCGGAACCATTATGTCGAAGAAAAGCCATAGAAGGCTTGTCGTTCGAATCATATACTCGCGATAGACGACCGCCGCAATCGCTTGCATTAGCGCAACCCTTGCTTGTCAATCAGTTCTACAAATACATCCTCCAGACTGGCACTGGTGATCTCAAAGCTCCGTAAGCCGCGTGCCTTCTTCGCATCTGCCAGAATTGCGAAGGCTGCATTCTCATCCCGAACGGTCACATCAATAATTGAGTTCTTCACATCGAGCCTTATTGGCTTCCGTTTTCGGATGCCCTGGAGCGTCCGTTTCGTAAGCGATTCAAATGTGAGGGTGAGATAGAAGAGTCGAAGGCCCATGGACTTCACCTCATCAATGGATCCTTGCGCGATCAGCTTGCCGCGATTGATGATCGCCAGCGAGCCGCAGAGTTCCTCTGCCTCTTCAAGAATGTGCGTTGTCAACACAATGGTGCGACCGCGACGCGATTCTTCCTTGATAGCGTTGAGCGTCGTCCGTTTGGTGAAGGTATCCATACCGGTCGTCGCTTCGTCTAAGAACACAATCGGTTTGTCTATCAAGAACATCTTCGCCACCTGGACGCGGCGTTTCATTCCGCCACTCAGGTCCATCCCCTTTTCATTCAGATGTTCCGCCAATCCGAACAGTTCAACAACCATTCCCATCCGCTGCTCAATCTCCCTCGACGATAGCCCGTGAAATCTCCCAAACGTACGGAAGTTGTTCCGTACAGAGAGATGAAGCTCGATCGCATTTTTCTGCAAGACAACGCAGATGTTCTTTCGTACGTCGAGCGGTTGCCGTTGCACGTCAAAGCCCAGGATCGAGGCACTTCCCGCTGTCGGCGCGATCAGTGTCGTAAGAATCTTTAGCGTGGTGGTTTTCCCCGCGCCGTTCGGACCCAGGAGTCCAAAGATCTCGCCCGACCGTACGGAGAACGAAATATCATCCACCGCTCGCAGGGGTGGTGCGTTCCGTTTGCGATATTCTTTCATGAGATGTCGAACGTCAATGGCCAGCCCGATCCCGACAGGTCGGGACTGGCGGGTAAACTCACTCATCGTCACTTCCTCCAAATGGCAGGCTTAAGCTACAAATAAATTCTGATTTTTCCTTCCTGTTTTGCATTTCCGTGTGGAACTGCCTATATTTGCCAACCACTTCGCTACTATGAATGCTCCATCCTCTCTCAAACCTTCTGAGCACTCACGTCCGGCTTCAGTTTCGGAAGCATTTTGCGATTTTATTCCGGGCACCGGCGTTGAACGCACGAAGCTCGATCTGACACTCAACGGTCAAGACCTTACATCTCGGTTTCTGGTCGAGCTAGAACGCCTAGGTTTTTTGCCGATGACTGTGGGTAATGTTGATGTTAAACCGGGGGAACGAATTCCCGCTTTTCTCGTTCATGACCACACTGCTTACTTCGGATGGGTGTTCTGGGAAAAGTACACTGAGAAGAAGCTCCGAAAACTGTGGGGTTCGGTCGTCCGGAACAAGAAGGGAGATTGGGCGACTCAGATTCCCCCGACAAAGCCAACCATTATCTACGCGAACATTACCAAGAAATACGCCATGGATATTGAGCGGCCTGTGTAAGTAACTAACTGAAGTTACGCACGACACCAAAAAAAGAAGCAATGTCATGCCCGAATGCTATTCGTTCTGTTGTCATGCCC
>JANONN010000024.1:0-15897 GCA_031420835.1 Ignavibacteriales bacterium
AGATAGTAATGGAACAACACGTGGATTTCGTTGCTTTTCAATTTGATGATCGTATCATCGACGATACGAAACATTGGTCTTACCTCAACACCGCTCACAGGAAAAAGTTCAACGCCGAAACCGTATCGGGTTGCCGTGCCCGTTTTGTACTGAGTGTTCGGATCGAAGAAATCGTAAGCCACCTTGAGATCAACTCCTGGCATGAGCATATAGTCGGCTTCGATGTAGATCGCGCGCTGTTTGAGGTTCTGGCGCGATGTGTTAAAGGCATTGACGACGGCGCCTGTTCTTCTCTCGGAGTTGAGTTTTAACTCGCTCCAGTTTCCTTCGATCTGCTCTACGTCAATCATCAATGTTAAGTTCTCCTGAAACGAAAGAACCGCGTATCCGCCAATGAGATGCACTTGATTGCCGGACGTATTGTTGTCATACGTTGAAGCCCCCACAAGTGCATTCAAAGGTCCCAAACTGAACTGTCCCCATACATTGCTCAAGTAGGCATTCGGATGCTTGTTCGCACGATCTCCCACGGATCCATTCATCAGAGCTAAAACCACGTTGACCGGTCCCGGCGAAACTCCAACTTCCACACCGGCATCTTGTCCCTGATGGTTCCTGAAGGGTGTGATCTCCCGAACAAAACTCGTGTGATCATCCAATCTCAACCCGTACGATGGATAGAAGCGACCAAGTTTGACATATCCATTCGCAGGAAGGACTTTCGCGATTCCGAAAATCTCGTAGCGCGAGAAAAGACCGAATGCGGGATTAGCGTACAGACTGATCTTTTTCGACACGGCAAAATTGAAGTACACATCAGCCTGCATCGGGAAGAATGAACTGCGGCTGGACGTTACACCGTTCATCTCCTTCTGCTGATAGTAGTACAGAAAGCGGAAGTCGGCACCGTACGAAATGAAGTCGGAGATCTTTGTGGAGAAGTCATCGAGTTGAAATTGCTCCTTGTACGTTTCCATCGGCAGGTCGTCGCGGCCATACTGAACGCCTAACATTGACCGCATCCCGCCACCTGTTGGGTTGACATGGCAGCTTTGGCAGGAGTATTTCGTCCGCCCGGCAAATCGCGGCAGCGCAGAAGAGGAGACGAACAGGAATAGCACGGCACCGATCAAGAACAAGACTCGGTTCTGCATATGCACCTCATGACTGGTGGGAGGACGTCTTCTTGATCTCGAAGCGACAACAATGTAGAGAAATCAGTTCTCAGATTCAACCGGAATTCAAAGTCTAACAAGTTATGTGCCGTTACACTCTCTCGAGATTCCCCTTGATTCTCCCTCAACGCTCTTCTACATTGAGGCGTCATCATTTACTTTTTCCGGAACATCTTCATGACGAATTATCTAACGCACTTGGAGTGCAGCGTTTGTGGCGATCGTCACTCGCCTCATGAGCTTCAGACCACTTGTCGCACATGTGGTAAGGCTCTCTTCGCACGATACGATCTCACTGCTGCGAAGAGCGGGTTCACAAGGAACGATCTTGCTCGCCAACCGAACTCCATGTGGCGGTACGCCCCGCTGCTTCCTGTTGAGAGTCCCGACAACATCGTGTCGCTTGGCGAAGTGATGACGCCAGTGCTCCGACTTGAAAAGCTCGGCAGACAACTCGGAGTAGAAATGCTCTTCATGAAAGATGAAGGACATCTCCCCACTGGTTCTTTCAAAGCGCGTGGACTCGCTATGGCGGTTTCGAAAGCGAAAGAGCTTGGAATAAAACAGTGCTGCATTCCCTCCGCCGGCAATGCAGGAGGCGCGCTTGCTGCCTATGCAGCGAAAGCCGGAATTCAAAGCAACATCTTCGTTCCTGAAGATACGCCGGAGATCAACATCAAAGAATGTTTCGCCTACGGAGCGAACGTCGAGCTTGTCAAAGGCAATATCAGCGATGCGGCGAAGCGAATGCAGGAACGAAAGAAGGATCATCCCGATTGGTTTGACGTCTCGACGCTCAAAGAACCGTACCGACTTGAGGGGAAAAAGACAATGGGATATGAATTGGCCGAGCAATTTCATTGGCAACTGCCGGATATGATCGTGTATCCAACTGGTGGAGGAACGGGACTCATCGGAATGTGGAAAGCGTTCGATGAAATGGAGCAACTCGGATGGATAGGGGCGAAGCGTCCCAGGATGGTTTCTGTTCAGTCAAGTGGCTGCGCTCCGATCGTCAAGGCATTTCGGGAGAAACGCAAGGACTCGGAGTTCTGGCAGAACGCTGCAACGATTGCGTCCGGTTTGCGCGTGCCGAAAGCATTTGCAGATTACCTTATCCTCGACGTGCTCTATGCGAGCGGTGGTTACGCTGTCGAAGCAACTGACGACGAGATTCGTAGGGCAGTCTATGAAATCGCAAAGGCCGAAGGGCTTTTCATCTGTCCGGAAGGAGCGGCGACATTTGTCGCTGTACGAAAGCTGCTCGCGGAAGGCTTTCTCCAGAGTACTGATTCAATCGTGCTCTTCAACACGGCTGCCGGGATCAAGTATCCGGAGGTTATTGAGAGAGGGTGAAATGAATTCGTGGGCAACACGAACCCTGAAGCTCTATCTACAGGTCATGCTGAATGCTCAGCGAACCGTGGCTGCCGGGAAAGATGGGATTTTTTTTGGCTCCCTTGTTCGTGTGGCAAGACTTGAGTGTGATTCAAAGGAATCGGATGCGATCGAACCGATCGAGTTGATGAGAGAAGAACTCGCGACCGATGAACGTCGGTTGACGATTCAAGATTACGGAGCGGGGGTCTCTCCGCATTCACTCAAGAATCCGACCGGTTCTGGCGGTCGTTCTGTATCTGCCATCCATGCAAGCTCGGCAATTCCGAGCCACTGGGGAGTCTTGCTATTTCGGCTTGTCAGAGAATTGAAGCCCCGGCACGTGTTGGAGCTTGGCACTAACCTTGGCGTTTCGGCGTGCTACATTCGTGCTGCAATGGATTTGAATGAGAATGAGGGACGGCTTGTAACGATCGAGGGAGACCCGACGCTTGCTTCGATGGCAAAAGAGAACCTTGCACGAGTCTCATCAGGCAATGTCGATGTGATGATAGGGAAGTTTCAGGACATTCTTCCTTCAGCGTTGGATTCTCTCGGTTCCGTTGATCTGGTGTTCATTGACGGACACCACGAAGAAGAACCGACGTACCGTTACTATCACATGATCAAACCTTATGCAACGAATGATATCGTAATGATCTTTGATGATATCTACCTATGGAGTAGGCCAGTCCGTCGCGCGTGGAAACGAATTGTTGCTGAAGAACGTCGTGCTGTTGCCATTGACCTTGCCAAGATTGGAATTCTCAAATTCAACTCTTGAACTTCCAAATACAGAGACCACTATGAGAAAAGCGCGAGCATTGATTGTCATGTTTCTTGTTTCGGTCGGTGGGATTCTTGGCCAAATTCCGCCGCCGAAGAACCCAGTCATCGAAAAAATGATCTCCGATATCTCCGAACAGAACCTGAGACAAATGATTGACAAGCTGGTCAGTTTTGGAACTCGTCACACCCTGTCGGACACCGTCAGCACCACGCGCGGCATTGGTGAGGCACGACGATGGATCAAATCAGAGTTTGAGCGCTACGCTAAGGGAAGCAACGGGCGGATGTCAGTGGCATTTCATGAATCTATCGTTCAACCATCGGCGAGAGTGCCAAAGCCTAGTTCAGTTGTTAATGTCGTTGCAACACTTCGTCCTTCAAAGCCGTCGCTGGGTGAGCGAGTACTTGTGATCGGCGGTCACTACGATTCGCGAGCGAGCGATCCGATGGATGCAACAAGCGACGCGCCCGGCGCAAACGATGACGGAAGCGGAACTGCTCTCGTGATGGAACTTGCGCGAGTGATGACAAAAGCAACCATTGAAGCGACGGTTGTTTTCATCGCCTTTGCGGGAGAGGAACAAGGCCTGGTAGGTGCAACGCAATGGGCCGAGATGGCAAAGCAACAAGGTTGGAACATCGAAGCGATGTTCAATAACGATATCGTGGGAAGCTCACAAGGGGGCGATGGCGCAGTCGAACGGAGTTACGTCCGCCTTTTCTCCGAGGCTTACAGTCCCATTGATACGGGGTCGGTGTTTCGCATGCGCAACAATTTGGGTTTAGAGAACGACGGTCCATCACGTTCTCTCTCGCGATATATTTCGGAAACGGCCGCCAAATATCTCCCCGATTTCGGCGTAAAGATGATCTATCGTCGCGACCGGTTCTTACGAGGAGGGGACCACACCCCCTTTCATGAACGTGGATTTCCGGCCGTGAGGTTCAGTGTAGCCCGGGAAAACTATGATTGGCAGCATCAGAACGTCCGAATGGAAAAAGAGAGACAATATGGAGACTTGGTGCAGTTCATGGATTTTCTGTATCTAAAGAATGTTGCTCGCGCAAATCTTGCTGCGTTCGCCACGCTGGCAATGGCTCCTGCATCGCCGCAAGAAGTCGGAATCGTGACACGGGAGCTTGGTTACGAGACGGAGCTTCGATGGAAGAAGAATCAAGAAAAAGACCTCGCGGGTTACTATGTGCGATATCGCGAAACGACATCGCCTCAATGGCAGCATTCAGTCTTCACGACCGACACAACCCTCTCCCTCAAAGTGCTGAAGGATGATTTTCTTTTTGGCGTGCAGGCAGTTGACAAAGAAGGAAACACGAGTTTAGTATCAGTGCCAAGGCCGGTGAGATAGGTTTGAAATGAACAATGGGGAATGGACAGTGGAGAGGGGTTCTAAACGCTTCTGAAGCTTACTGTGAGAATCGCTCTTTCGTCTCTGTCTTCTCTTCTTCAATCCCCTCCTGAAATCTCAACAGATCATCCAGCGTCGAGATGCCCATCTGCCTTTCGAGATAGGAAAGGAGTTTCACCAAGAGAAGAGCAGTGGCGAACGCGTCGCCTGAAGCTCGGTGGCGTTGTGGAACTGGGATCTGAAGGAAACGTGAAAGCTCTCCCAGTGAGCGGCTCGGAAGATCGGGAAAGATCTTCCGCGAAAGTCGCACAGTGCAAACCTGCGGATTACTTATCGTGATGCCCCGCTCGCGCTGAGTGGTGTGGAGCACGAATCCCCAGTCAAATGAAGCATTGTGAGCGACAAACACACCATCAGCAAGAAACTCTGTCACGAAGGGAACAACTTCGCGCGCCGTCGGAGCGTCGTGCAACATTACATTATCAATACCGGTCAAGCTGGTGATGGAAGGAGGGACTGTAACGAGCGGATTGACAAGCGTGGAGAACTCATTGATGAGCACGCCGTTGCAGACTTTCATCATTGCGATTTCTGTGATGCGGTCTTTCACCGGACTCATCCCGGTCGTTTCAACGTCAACGACCACGAACGAAATCTCGCGCAACGGTTGATGGGGTTCCATCAGGCCTTCGTCTTAGCAGACTCCGATCCGTTCC
Organism: Ignavibacteriales bacterium; assembly: GCA_031420835.1. Classification (GTDB taxonomy): domain Bacteria; phylum Bacteroidota; class Ignavibacteria; order UBA10030; family UBA10030; genus JANONN01. The sequence goes on from JANONN010000024.1 coordinate 5,425, forward strand.
CCTTTGAAGGTCCCGTCGGCATCACCTCACGTTTCCCTTGAACGAATTCTTCTGCAATGCACACATCCTCTTCGCTGCCGATGAAAAGCGGCGTTCGTTGGTGCAAATTCTCCGGCTGAATATCGAGGATTCGCTCCTTGCCGTTGCTTGCTCGTCCGCCTGCTTGCTCGATGATAAACGCAGTTGGATTCCCTTCATACATCAAACGGAGTTTGCCGTTTGGATTTTTCGTGTCGCCCGGATACATGAAGATACCGCCGTAGAGCAATGTGCGGTGCACATCAGCAACCATCGAGCCGATGTAACGGCCCGAGTACGGTCGGTTGGTTGCTTTGTCTTCTTGCTGCAAGTACTTGACGTATTTCTTCATCCCATCGTGCCACCAACGGTAGTTTCCTTCATTCACCGAGTACACCTTTCCGCGCTTTGGGATACGAATATTTTCATGGGAGAGAAGAAACTCGCCGATGCTCGGGTCAAGAGTAAATCCGTGTGTCCCATCGCCGGTGGTGTAGACAAGCATCGTTGACGAGCCATACACGACATAACCTGCCGCGATCTGTTTGTAACCGGGCTGGAGGCAATCCTGCAGCGTTCCTTTCCCCCGGGCACTCACGCGACGATAAGCCGAGAAAATTGTTCCCACGCTCACGTTTGCATCAATGTTGGAGGAGCCATCGAGCGGATCGTAGAGCAACACGTACTTTCCTGTGGGATAACTGTCGGGTATGTGGAGGACATCTTCATGCTCTTCGGAAGCCATCACGCAAAGGTGTCCGCCATGATCCATCGCTTTGTAGATCGTCTCGTCAGCGAACACATCGAGCTTCTTCACTTCTTCGCCGTGAATATTGGTTGATCCGGTGGCTCCGAGAATATCCACCAGTCCGGCTTTGCTCACTTCGCGCCAGATGACCTTGAATGCAAGCGTCAGATCGCGCAAGAGAGAGGAGAAGTCGCCTGTGGCACCCGGATGCGCGCGCTCGCCTTCGATAATATGCCTCTCGATGTTAATGACTTTCTTGCTGATTGCCATCTTCGCTCCGTTTCGTGCCGGCATACTTCTGGCGGGAAAAAGCCCTCGCCGTCGCTCAGGGGTGTCTCCAGTGGAGGTTGTTTCGAGGAAATATAACCCAAATAGATGGGCTTGTCAACGCGAAGGACCTGTCGGGGCTACTTAACAGGGGGAGGGGTTGCTACAAGAACGCGCTCCTGCTCTTTATATTGAAGCTCATAAAGCCGCCTGTAGATTCCGTTAAGACCAAGCAATTCCTGATGTGTCCCCATCTCACGAATCCCCCCTTTGTGAAGGACGATGATATTGTCTGCTCGTTGAATCGTCGAAAGTCGATGAGCAATGACGATGGATGTGCGTCCCGAAAGGAGTTGCTGAATTGCAGATTGGATGAGCAGTTCGGTCTCTGTATCAACGCTCGATGTAGCTTCATCAAGCACCAAGATAGAAGGATCGTGTGCAAGCGCCCGCGCAAACGAGATAAGTTGTTTTTGTCCGACAGAAAGCGTCGCGCCCCGCTCCTTCACTTCTGCATCGTAACCGCCGGGGAGTGCTTCGATGAAGCGATGTGCCCCGACGATTCTGGCGGCATCCCTCACTCGGTCAAGTGAGATGGACTCGTTACCGAGATGAATGTTTCCCTTGATGTCTCCGGAGAACAGGAACACGTCCTGCAAGACAACGGCAATGTGCTTGCGAAGTTCTTCCGGACGTGCGTGCTTGATATTCACGCCGTCGATCAGGATCTCTCCCCTCAGGGTTTCATAAAATCTGCTCAGAAGATTGATGATGGATGTCTTTCCCGCACCTGTATGGCCAACGATCGCAACAGTTTGCCCGGGCTTGATGGCAAACGAGATATCTTTGAGTACCCACTCGGGATCTCGCTCCCCGTCCATCGGAGAATTGTAAGCAAACCATACATTGCGAAACTCAACGTGGCCTTGAACCTTTTCAAGAGAGACCGGCGAGGGATGAATGCTGAGCACAGTTTTGTCGTCAAGCAATTGGAAGATTCGCTCCGACGAGGCCATTGCTGTTTGGAGAATATTGTATTTCTCTGAAAGATCACGGATGGGACGCCAGAACATTTCGTTGAACTGAAGGAACGCCATGACCGTTCCAAGCGTGATTGTTCCTTCCAGTGCATTAAGTCCAGCATACCAGATAATCAATCCGACTGCCACAGCACCGATGAGATCAATGCCGGGATAGAAGAGCGCATAGTAGAAGATGGACTTGATGTTTGCATCCCGATGAGCGGCATTGACGGCGGAGAACTTATCGAACGATTTCTTCTCACGATTGAAAAGCTGGTCAACCACCATGCCGGTAATATGCTCCTGCATGAAGGCGTTGATGCGTGCAATCTGGAGTCTGACTTCGCGATACGCTTCCCTGGCTTTTCGCCTGAAGAGAAACGTTCCATAGAAGAGGAACGGCAACACGCTTAGGGACACAAGCGCTAGCTCCCAATTCATACTGAACATAAAGTAGAGAATCCCGATGATCGTAAACACGTCGCTGAATACCATGACAACCCCCGACGAGAACATATCGTTCAACACTTCCACATCGTTTGTCACTCGTGTAATGAGGCGACCGATTGGGTTCTTGTCAAAGAAGCGAAGTGAGAGGTTTTGGAAATGGCGAAAGATTTCCATCCGAAGATCGAAGATCGTGCGTTGACCGATCCATTGGGTGAGATAGGCGTTGAAGTATTGAACGATGCCCCGCCCGACAAGCACACCGAGGAAGAGGAGGGCGGTGGTGAGCAGACCTTCCTTATCCTTGTTGGCGATGTCAACGTCAACGGCGATCTTGGTGAAGTACGGACGGACCGCTTCCATACCGCTGACAATGATGCTGAGGAAAATCCCCAGTACAACGTGCCACCGGTAAGGACGCAGATATATCAGCAGCCGCCGCATGAGGCGGGCGTCGTATGCTTTACCAAGAACTTCTTCTTCGTGCATGAGTCAATGAAAAATGAAAAAGGAAAAATGAGGTCTGTATCTTTGCAGTCGCAACAACTACTGTTGTCATGCCCGAATGGTTTAGTCGGGCATCTGACTGTGAGATTCCCGCCAAAAGCATGCGGGAATGACAGAATAGGTTACATTTCTTCCAACTGCCTCTCCAGCAGTTGCTTCTCGTGCAGTTCTGCGTAGATGCCTCCGAGCGCAACGAGCTCGTCGTGCGTGCCGCGCTCGATAATCCGACCCTGATCGAGCACAATAATGAGGTCAGCATGCTTCACTGTCGAAATGCGATGACTGATGATGATGCTCGTGCGGTTTTTCATGAAGTGCCGGAGCTTCTTCAGGATTTCTTCTTCCGTGTATGTATCCACGGCTGAAAGAGCGTCGTCTAAGATCAAGATCTTCGGGTGACGAATGAGAGCTCTCGCAATACTGGTGCGCTGTTTCTGTCCTCCGGACAGTGTGATTCCGCGCTCCCCGATCATCGTTTCGAACTTCTTCGGGAAGTCCTCCACATCCTTGGTCATCTGTGAAATAGATGCCGCCTCGTCGATCCCATCTGCGCCATTCGAAAGTCCGTAGCGGATATTCTCTGCTATCGTCTCTGAGAAAAGGAATGTTTCTTGCGGGACCATTCCTATATGTTTACGAAGGACAGCAAGCGGAATGTTCTTTATATCCACACCGTCAATAAGAAGTTGCCCCTTTGTTATATCGTACAAGCGCGCGATCAAATTCACGAGTGTCGTTTTTCCCGAACCTGTGTAACCCACAACCGCCACGGTCATTCCATTGTCAATCTTCAGATTGATGTCGTGCAAGACGGAAGCATCATTCCCTTTGTGAGCAAACGTCACATTGCGAAACTCAATGTTTCCTTCGACCGAAGAGATCGTAGAATCCACGTCGTCTGTATCGCGAATCTCAGGCACCGTGTTTAAGATCTTTGCAAGTCGCGCCATCGAAGCGGCGCCCTGCTGTAGCATGTTCATCACCCATCCAAAAGCGATCATGGGCCAAATAAGCATTACAAGATACGCCAGAAACGCGGTCATTGTCCCTATCGTGATTTCCCCATCGATAACTTTCGAGCCGCCGAAGTACATGGCGATCACGATGGAGAAACCGACGAGGAGAAACATAAGCGGCCACAAGATGGATTGCACGCGTGCCAGGACGAGGTTCTTCTTCATGTAATCCCAACTGATCTGACGAAAACGTTCGATCTCAAATTGCTCGCGCACATACGATTTCACAACTCGAATCCCGGAAAGGTTTTCTTGTGCACGTGTTGTGAGCAGTGAGAACTGCTCCTGTCGCTCTGTGAATTTCTTGTGGATGAGCGTTCCCAACCAATACACTGCAACGGAAACGAACGGAAGCGGAATCAATGCCAGCAGCGTAAGTTGCCAGTCGCTGATGAGCATCATCGTTAGAACGAATGTAAAGGTGAGGATCGTGTCGGACGGATACATGATCCCGGGCCCGAGAACGTTCCGCACCGCGCTGATGTCATTTGTTGCGTGTGCCATCAAATCGCCGGTCGGTGTGTTCTGAAAATACGAGAAGGGGAGTTTCTGAAGGTGAGCGAGAAGATCGTTTCGCAGATCAAACTCGATGTGTCTTGAAACGACGATGATCGTTTGCCGTGTCAGAAATGTGAAGATACCCGCAATGAGCGTAAACCCAACGATCAACCCGGCCCACATCAGCAGATCACCACTCACGATGGTGTGATTCACTATGCCTTCACTGAGCGTGTCAATCGCTAAGCCGATGAAGTACGGCTGGATGACCGTGAAGACATTGCTCCCGACAACCGTGAGTACCCCGAGGAAGAGAGTCTTCTTGTATCGTAAAAGGTAAGGTATGAGATCGAGGAGAGATCGCACGGTATTACAATGAAGAATTCAAAATGAAAAAATGGGTCAGAATTGTTAAGCGCAGTTGGCACTCATTAGATTGTGAAATCAAAGACATCCAAGTAATCAGTCAAGGTGTGATCAGGTGTCGGCAACTCGATTCTCTGGAAACGTATCCACGGGGCATTCTCAGGCGCTGACCATCGGAAGTTGGCGTTACCGTTCAGATACTTCCAATAGGACAGAATCACAGCCGACTTGTGTTCGCCTCGCCTGTTGATCGACCTTAAGACCCTGTTGAGCGTTTTCTTGTATCGTCCATTGTACTGATGATGACCAAGATCGAAAGCAAAGCAGCTAGAAGCTTCCTTAGGTGGATGTTGTTTCGACTTCAAAATGTTTTCATTTGAGCAGATATCCTTGATGGAAGAGGAGATAGCTACGTAAGCGGAGATGGAATCCATCTGTAACAATTCAACGTGATAGTCCGTGAATTGGATGTTAGCAACAGATTGCCCAGCTCGCCAGACTTCAGCGGTTTCCAAGAAATCCTTTGGTTTGACACTCGAGATGATTTTCAGCATTCCAGTTGCTAACCATCGAATACTTGTAGCGGCAGTTCTGTACAAATCAAGTTCATTTGGATTACGGTAAAGCAGCGTACAGGCAGGCAGAAGAAGAACATCGACATTGCCAGCTTTAGCCGTCTCCAAGATATTATTGATACGTGCTTGGTATCGAGAGGGGTTGGAAACGAAGTAAGACGAGATTGCCCTGCGATGTTCATGCCACATACTTGAACCACTCTTAAGCGATGACATCGGTTCGCCAATATCAAGTATAGTTCTGCCAACGCGGAAGCCAGTTCGACGACCCTGAATTAGTATTGTTTGACGCCGGGACGGCAGCTTCGTTAAATCTGTGAATCGCTTGACATCTTCAGGTCTGTCAGGGTCGAGACCGCACCAGCGAAAAGCTCCCATTTGAACCCTAACCGTCGGTTGGAAACTTGGATCAACGATAGGAAGGAAGTCACGGAGAGTATCATACCAAGCACGAGCCTCGTCTCGGTCAGAAGGATCGTTGTCCTTTGCGTTGATTTGCTCACACAGTCTGATCCACCGATTTCGATCAAAGCCCAAGCTAAGATTTTCTGGGTAGTGCATAAGAGAGATTCTTCTCGGTGATGTAAAGTGCTGAGATTCATCAAACTCGACTACAAACGAAGGTGAAACAACGAACAAATCGCACCGATGAAGCGAGTTGACTCTGACAAAGTTTGAATTGCCTCTGTACGCTTTGAGTCCTTTGAAAAGTTCGTTGAGTTGTTGATAGAATGGTTTCTGAGCGTAATCTTGCAGGCGTGCAGGTATTTGAATCTTGTGGTCGATCTTCACAGTGCCATACAGCCTGCGAAACATTTCAATAAGAACGTTCTTGCATTCGCTGCATCGTTGGTCGTGTGCTCTCGATTCGGTTGGCGGATAAGTTAATTTCGGTTGTTTTGGGTATTCGGATTGGGCACCAATAATTTGGAAACCAAGCAATTGAAGATAGCCGTTGGTCTCTGCACCACCATTGAATACGGAAGGGCTTAGCTCCTGACCGTTTGCAAACTTGTTTGCAAGCGAAACAACATATTTTGGCGGATAGGATTTACCTTTGATGGACAGAAAAAACTTTGTGGAATCCCGTCCGGATGGAACTCCATTCCTGTCAATTTCAGCTATGGCTTTTAGAATGTGTTGCTTGGTAATGTTCTTTGGGATCATCTCAAATTCCTGAGTGCCAATTGTGCTGTTATGGGATGCCGACTGCCAACTATTCATTTCGCTAGGTGCTTTATTTGCACCCAGGAAGAATTTTCCAGCACGATTTAAACTCATTTATATCTTCAGGGCATAACCGACTACCCCGAAATTTTTTAGGAACGCCATCTTTTTCCCAATTCCATTCTAGTGTACCATTAATAATTTTTGAACCTTTGTCCCTTTGGGGTTTAATTTTCTTTAGTGTGCTAATCCATTCAGGATAGCTTAAAATGTAAAAGGATGGTTTTTTATTTTCTGAATAGTCAACAAAAATAATAAATTGATTTTCATTTCTAATTCCTTTTACTGCAGGCCATATATTGCCAATTTTTGCTTTTACAGAAACTTCATATGAAACATCGGTTTTCAGATTAGTTACTTTTAAATCAACGACAGGATAGTTGTTCCGAATGTCATTTAAATTTACAACGTCATAGTTAGTCCTTTTAATTATTTCCTTTCTTACCAATTCCTCGCAGAATCGGCCTAAATTTATTTTATTATCCATCTATTTCTCTCTTGTTTAATTTATTTGGCAGTCGGTTTCCCATAACTCGCATAACAACAAACAACTCACCCAATTATTTCAAACTTTGTGTATGGATGAAGAACTTTCGGGATGATCACTTTCCCTTCCGGCGTTTGATAGTGCTCAAGTAGTGCGGCAACGATGCGGGGGAGTGCCAGCGCCGAACCGTTAAGGGTATGAACAAATTCTGGCTTTCCGGAGTTTAACGGCCGGAAGCGCACGTTCATTCGTCGTGCCTGAAATGCTTCAAAGTTGCTACATGATGAGACTTCCAGCCACTTCTGTTGTCCGGGCGCCCAGACCTCAAGATCGTATTTCTTCGACTGTGTGAATCCCATGTCCCCCGTGCACATCAGTAACACGCGGTAACGCAGATTCAAGAGTTGCAGCAGATGTTCGGCGTCGGCCCGGAGCAACTCCAGTTCGTCGTACGAAGTGGTGGGATGTACGAACTTCACCAACTCAACTTTGTCAAACTGGTGCAAGCGATTCAATCCGCGGACATCCTTTCCGTACGAACCAGCTTCCCGACGGAAACAGGGAGTGTAGGCGGCAAATTTGATCGGCAACTCCTTTTCTGATACAATATCGTCACGGAGGAAATTGCTAACCGGCACTTCCGCCGTTGGGATCAGATACAATTGATCGCGCTCGATGACATACATCAAGTCTTCTTTGTCCGGTAATTGACCCGTGCCTCGAGCGCTTTCTTCGTTGATAACAATTGGAGGCCACATCTCTTTGTAGCCGCGTTGCATTGCTTGATCGAGAAAGAAGTTGATGAGAGCACGCTCCAGCGTAGCGCCCTTGCCAAGATAAAATGGAAATCCCGCACCAGACACTTTCCCCCCCCGCGCGAAATCAATGATGCCAAGCTTCTCAGCAAGTTCCCAGTGTGGATGTAGCGGAAAATCCACTAATGGTGGTTCGCCCCAAATAGAAACCTCCATGTTGTCCGCGGGTGTCTTTCCTTTGGGAACGGAAGGATGCGGGATGTTGGGAACGCCAAGCAACATTTCGTTCAGACGGGATTCCACGTCGTGCAGTTCAGTGTCGATGATGTGGATCCGGTTCTTCACCGTTTCCATTTCTGTAATAGGTGAAGAAGCATCTTTCCCCTCCTTCTTGAGCTTTCCGATCTGGCCTGAGACGTCGTTGCGCCTCGCCTTTAGAGCTTCCCCTTCTTGAATCAACTTGCGCCGGTGCTCATCGAGTGAAATGATGTCACCAAGATTCACGGTGAGTCCTTTTGCATCAATCCCTTGCCGCACGAGTTCCGGATTTTCTCTTATGAACTTGATGTCAAGCATGAAACGGGCTGTTCCTTTCCTATTCCTAATTTACTAACTGATGTTACGCCGTGCCTGCGGCAGGCAGGCAAAAGATGCTCTACACCCTATTCAATGAGGTAGTCATGTCACTCCTAAAGGAGTTTGAACGGCGTGTTTCATTCAACTACAAATATATCATCCCTACGGGATTGCGTTAAGACAACGGGTCAAAAATACAGCCGATAGTACGGTATGCAAAAAGCTCCGATAGGAGCGAGATGTTGGTAGCAAGCACAATGGCGAAACAATCTAAGCCCCGTAGGGGCGACATAGCCGTAATTTTCCGTTCTTGCGTAACATCAGCGTTCATGAATCCGGGATTTACCCCTTGAGATAGTGTATGATTGGCAGAGAAGGAATGATGAAAGGCATTCCATCTCACGGGGTGAACCACCCTGGATGAAAATGTGGCTATTTTCATAGCAGTTGCTAATAAACCGCTGATGAAAGCTGTAGCTCGACCAGAACCGGTAAATGGTCGGAAGCGTCTGTTGGAATGACGCGTGCAGAAACCGCGCGCCACCCTTGTGCGATCGCATGCTTTGAGAGTAGCACATAGTCTTTCTTTTGTGTCGGCTGGGCTGATGGATATGTTGCCCCTTCGCCGGGTTGCAACGTCTCTTCAAACGCCGTAGCGAGTATGCTCATAGTTCTCGAATTTGGATCGTCGTTCAGATCGCCGCAGAGAATCGTTGGATGGTTCTTGTACGGTTCCCATCGCCTCAAGAGTTCTTCGGCTGCTGCGACGCGATCGGTGTCGTTCGGTCTGTGATCGAAATGCGTGTTGATGACGACAATCTCTTCTCCTTTGACGTCGAGCATCAGAAGCATCATTCCGCGCCGTTCGCCGTCGGAGTTTTGAGAGAAGAGAAAATTGCGCTCTTCAATGATCGGGAAACGAGTGAGAAATCCGTTCCCGTAGTCGCCACCGTCAAAGTCAATTGTTTTGCCAAAGGCATAGGTCATGCCGGTGCGATCTGCGAGCTCTGTGATCAAATCGAGCTTCCCTGTGCGGGCTGTCCACCGGTCAACTTCTTGAAGCGCAACGATATCGGGCCGAGCATCTTGAATCACTCGAGCGATCCTTCGAATATCAACCTGTCCATCTGTTCCTTGAGCGTGTGCAATGTTGAATGTCATAACCTTAATCGTCAAAGGACTCAGCGTCCTTTTGCCGAAACCACATCCCCCAACGATTACCATCAACACAGTAAGGAGAATGATGACTGTTCGATGGCGCATGAGGACTTCTCTATGAGAAAAGAACATTACCAATCCAGAAAAACCCCGTGATCATCGAAACAGCGCCGGCGATGGACTGCAATTTCGACAATTGTGTTGTTCGTGTGATCTTGGCACTCATGATCCCAAACAGAAAAGCGAAGAACGACATTGCGACGATCGTTCCGACGCCAAAGAGCAACAAGAACGCAGCGGACGTGAGAAGCGATTGAGAGACGGCCAGTGGAATCAGCACCATAACGGAAGCAGTACCGGCAAGGCCATGTGTCGCTCCGACAAAGAAAAGGGAATGGCGATGTCGGTGCTCGACCGACTTGGCGTGGGAATGGAAGTGCACATGCTCAACGCCGTCGTGTGTGTGTTGGTGGACGTGAATTTGTTTCTGCTTGAAGACATCGCGTAACACCCAAACGCCAATCGTAACGAGCAGGATCCCGACCAAAAGCTCAGCCAATGATTCAACAATCGGCGGAATAGCAAACTTGAACGCGGTGACAACGAGACCAAGCACGACCAAGGCGGCTGTGTGTCCAAGCCCCCACACGAAGCCGAATCGGAATGCCTTCTGTGGGCTTGGATGCTTGCTTGCAAACACTGTCACTGCGCTGATGTGGTCAACGTCGAATGCGTGAATGCAACCAAGCGTAAGCCCCGCTATGAGAGCAAGTACGAGTTCCATCTAGTGTTGTGTAACAAAAATA
>JANONN010000025.1:0-2785 GCA_031420835.1 Ignavibacteriales bacterium
GGCGGCAATCATCACCGACGGGTTAGATGTGTTCGTACAACTCGTGATTGCCGAGATGACAACCGACCCGTGCCCGATCTTGAATGAACTTCCGTTCTTTCGTACATCCGCCTGCTTCAGCATTTCAGGATTACTGGGAAGAGGCGTATCTCCTTTCGTTGCATCGATCCAGGGTTGCATTTCTTCTGGCTTGATGTTCGCTCCTTTGTTGCGATATGCATCCACCAATCCACTGCGGAACGAGCGTCGCGCCTGCGAAAGCGGCACTCGGTCTTGCGGGCGCTTTGGGCCTGCAATACTCGGTTCAACAGTGGCAAGGTCGAGTTCAATCGTTGTAGAGAAGTTTGGCTCCGGGCTTGAATCACTATGGAACAATCCCTGCTCTTTGGTATAGGCCTCCACCAGCGAAACAAGCTCTGCGCTTCTGCCGGAGAAACGAAGATAGTTCAGGGTTTCGGCGTCCACGGGGAAATATCCAACCGTCGCGCCATATTCGGGCGCCATGTTGCCGATGGTGGCGCGATCCGCAAGCGAGAGCGAAGAGAATCCCCGCCCGAAGAATTCCACGAACTTCCCGACGACCCCTTTTTTTCGAAGCATCTGCGTTACGGTCAACACAAGGTCGGTTGCGGTTGCAGCGGGTTGCAGTTTGCCATGAAGCTTGAACCCGACGACTTCCGGAATGAGCATGGAGATTGGCTGACCCAGCATGGCGGCCTCCGCTTCAATTCCGCCGACGCCCCAACCGAGGACACCGAGTCCGTTGATCATGGGGGTGTGGGAGTCTGTCCCGACCAGCGTGTCAGGATATGCGAACGTTTCGCCACTCACGTTGTTGGTGAAAACAACCTGTGCAAGGTACTCGAGATTCACCTGGTGAACGATCCCCGTGTTAGGTGGAACCACTCGAAAGTTCTTGAATGCCTGTTGACCCCAACGAAGAAACGCATATCGCTCTCGATTCCGTTGAAACTCCATTTCTGCATTTGAGATGAAGGCGGTTGTTGTACCGTACTCATCCACTTGAATCGAATGATCAATCACAAGGTCAACCGGTTGCAAAGGATTGATTCGCTTTGGATCGCCTTTCATTTTCAAAACAGCATCACGCATCACGGCAAGGTCAACGATGCATGGGACGCCTGTAAAGTCTTGAAGAAGCACACGGGCAGGCATGAAGGCGATCTCTTTGTCGGGAGCCGCCTTTGAATTCCAATTTACAAGGGCGTCAATATCTTCTTTTCGGACAACGCGCCCGTCTTCGAGACGGAGAAGGTTTTCTAAGAGGATCTTGAGAGAGATTGGAAGGCGGTTCAGGTTTGAGCCGAGACTCTTTTCTAATGTTCGGAGTGAGTAATACTTGTACGAGCGGTTTCCGACTTTCAGTTCGGTTAAAGTTTGATGGCTATCCATACTTTTCATGGCAATCCTCGAGAACGAAAGAGAGTCGCAAGTGCAACTCAATATAGGAAAAACAACCGAGAAACTCTATCACGGGAGTATGACATTCCCGTGCCGAAGGCATGGCTTCGCCAAACGTTTTCATCAGGAATCCATACTGTGGATGCCCGCCCATTGTCCTTCTTATTCAGTGGTGTCAGAGTTACCTCCTGACTTTTCTATCTCTTACGGATTCTTTTCGTTTTTTGTTTATATTGTCGAGCGACAATCATCCATCAAAGAGACTATGATCGACATTTCAAAGAAAGTCAGCACGCTTCGAACAGCTATCGCTACCGCAACATTATCCGCAAGTCCAGCCACTATCCAAGCGCTGCGTGAGAACAAGCTTCCCAAAGGGGATCCGCTTCCCGTTGCAAAGGTCGCAGCGGTGCAAGCTGCAAAGAATACCAGCCAACTCATTCCGTACTGTCATCCCATCCCGCTCGACTTTGTTGCTTGCCGGTTTGAAGTTGGTGCAGACAGAATCGAAGTCACGACGGAAGTAAAGGCAACATACAAAACTGGCGTTGAAATGGAAGCACTCGTCGCCGCGTCGGCGGCTGTATTGACGCTCTACGATATGATGAAAGCGGTGGATGAGAATATGCAGATTCTTGGCGTGAAATTAGTCAAGAAGACCGGAGGGAAATCGGATTATGCGCAAGCTCTTGGGAAGACCCTGAAAGCTGCTGTACTCGTTTCGTCCGACTCGGTTGCTTCTGGAAAGAGGGAGGATACGTCCGGGAAACTTATCGTTGAACGCTTGAAGCGGGAAGGATTCGAGATTGCCGACTTTGTGGTAGTCCCCGATGATGTTTCCAAGATAGAAGAGAAACTCCGCACGTACGCCAATGAAATGAAGCTGAGTCTGGTTCTGACTTCTGGGGGAACGGGTCTTGGTCCTCGCGACAATACTCCTGAAGCAACGGCTCGAATCATTGAGCGTGAAGTGCCCGGAATTACCGAAGTGCTGCGGGCTCACGGACAAAACCGGACGCCGCTCTCGATGCTCTCCCGCGGCAAGGCTGGCGTCTGCGGTCAGACCATCATCATCAACCTCCCCGGTTCACCGCGTGGTGTTACCGAATCGCTCGACGCACTCTTTCCGTGGCTGCTTCACGCTTTCAAGATGATGGAAGGGGAGGGGCACTGAGTCGCGTTGCAAGGCGGTCATGCCTGCCCGACGCCAGTTCTGAAAAACACCCGCTGTCCGCCCAACGGACCGGAGCTAGGCTGCGGCGACGAAATGTTCGGGGCGTACCTGCCCGCCGTCTTTTTGGCGGGCACTACACGAACTGTGCTTTAACTTCGCGGCGTGTAGGCCACTAAAATTAACCAATTT
>JANONN010000026.1:0-6023 GCA_031420835.1 Ignavibacteriales bacterium
CCAACAGCGCAGCATTTGCCGCACCATCAATTGCAACAGTCGCAACAGGAACCCCGGTGGGCATTTGAACAATGGAGAGTAGTGAGTCTATCCCTTTCAAGGCTCTCGATTTCACGGGCACTCCGATGACCGGCAAAGTAGTCTTTGAGGCCACCATGCCGGGGAGATGTGCTGCACCACCAGCTCCCGCAATAATGACTTGAAGACCCCGTCCTGCCGCATCTTCTGCGTATTGGAACATCTCATCAGGTGTACGATGGGCAGATACGACACGGAATTCGAATGGGACGTTGAACTCACGAAGCATGTCACGGGCAGGACTTAGGGGGGCTGCATCTGAAGAACTTCCCATGATAATGCCAACGATTGGCTTCTTCTCGGCCTTTTTGTCTCTTCGTTTTGAATTCATGGGGAATTATTCTACGAAAAAATTGGTCAAAATTCATCCTGAACTTTCTATTGTTCCCCCGGGCAGGCTGTAAAAAAAGTGCTACAACAGAAATACTCAGTCAGGGTGAACGATTCGTGAATTACTCAAAATCTAACTCTTTCTCTCATTCAAGTCTAATGGAGCGAAGTCGAACCCTGTCATTCGCATCCATTTGCACGCTTCTGCCGAAGGCATCCCCTTGGGAGACTCCGCTCAGAGTGACTTCGAGCGCGCAGGTGTCGTGGTGAGTCCCGACTTACGTCGGGATAAACTCCGTCGAACCATACGTGAGCTAGCCTTTTTCAGTGAGAACTAAGCAGATTGTGAGACACAACCTCGTGCATAACGCGTCACTCTTTCCAATCGCGAAAAGCATTGAGGCAAAAATAACACCGGCAACAACTGCTAATGTGTAGAGTAGGCTTAAGAGGGTAGTGAAAATGGCATACTATTTTCTTTTTATTATTGACTGTTTGAGTTTGCGATACAATTTCATTGGAGCGGTGAACATTTCGGAACAACGTTGAGATTTGGAGGACCTATGATAGGTCACTTTTCTCGAAGGCTTGCCGTGAGCGGAGTCGAATGGCGAGCTTGCGCGACTTGATTTGCCAGCAACGCAGCCGTTGCACCGGCGCCAAAACCATTGTCAATGTTCACAACGGTCAATCCCGGAGCGCACGATTGTAACATCGACATGAGCGCTGCTTCCCCCTTTCCACCATAGCCGTAACCGATGCTTGTCGGCACGCCAATGACAGGAACAGGAACGAGTCCGCGAACGACCGAAGGCAACGCTCCTTCCATTCCGGCCACGACAACGATCGCAGCAACTTCTTTCGTCAGGATCGTTTCCAGTGGCTCAACGAGCCGGTGAATGCCTGCCACTCCGACATCATAGAACGAATGAACTTCACATCCCATCATTTCCGCCGTTACTTTGGCCTCTTCGGCAACAGGCACGTCGGCAGTTCCTGCACAGAGAACAGCGATGACCCCACCTGTGGATTTCGGTTCGTAGTCTTTCCTTTGAACGACGAGTGTCCGGCCTGTCTGGTTGTGAGTGACAACATAGCTTCCGCTGAGCTTCTCCTTCGCCAGCGCAGCACATTCAGGTGTCACTCTCGTGGCAAGAGCGCATCCGGATTTCTCAGCTAATTGTTCCAGAATGGCAACCACCTGATCAGGGGTTTTTCCTTCAGAGAACACTGCTTCAGGAATACCGGTTCGTTTTGCCCGATGATGGTCGAGATTTGCCAAACGTTCGATCGTGTGCATTTGTTCGTGTCGTCCCATTAGTTCGCTGCTCTTCTCAATCGGTCCATGATTGTTCTCCCAAGTCCGGACTCTTCAACCTCTTCAATAACGATGACCTCTGCATGCTCATCAAGCTCGCGTATTGTTGAGAAGAGATGTTTCGCCATGAGCTTCAGTGATGATGGAAGAATTCGCACCAAATCGCCTGATTCTATTTGGGCAAGAAGGGTCGAGTGCACAATGCAACCAACTTTAAGATCTTTCTGCCGAAGATCGCGTAGCGCCGTCTTGTATGACTCAACATCTTCCTCCTTTACGAGCAATACTCTTGCTTTCGGCGCGTAATGACGATGACGAGTCCCCGGAGAGCGTCGCAACAAATCAGTTTGCGATGTTACCACCACAGGTCCCGCTACATCTTCAATCTCTTCTTTTGTTAATCCGCCAAGGCGTAAGATCGCTGGCGGGTTTTGCGTTACATCAAGGACAGTTGACTCAACGCCAATATCGGTTGCGCCAACGTCAAGGATCATTTCGATGCGCCCGCTAAGATCGGACTCAACATGTTGTGCGGTCGTTGGACTGGGTCTCCCGGAAAGATTTGCGCTTGGCGCGACAATCCCTTCGCCAAACTCACGAAGCAGTGCAAGCGCAATGGGATGATTC
The DNA here is from genome assembly GCA_031420835.1 of Ignavibacteriales bacterium. Taxonomy (GTDB): domain Bacteria; phylum Bacteroidota; class Ignavibacteria; order UBA10030; family UBA10030; genus JANONN01. The sequence goes on from JANONN010000026.1 coordinate 2,354, forward strand.
GGAACTCTTACTGCTACGGTGTCCAGTCCGGCCGAAATGAGATCCGAAACAAGGATTGATCGCTTCATCACGAGCGTCAATGGCCCCGGCCAGAATACGCGGGCAAGTGTTGCAGCGAGCGGCGGGATTTCATCAACATACTCTTCTAATTTCTCGAACCCAGCAAGGTGGACGATGAGCGGATTATCTGCCGGACGACCTTTTGCAACGAACACCTTCTTCACCGCGTCGGGGTTGAGAGCGTCCGCGCCAAGGCCGTACACTGTTTCCGTCGGGAAGGCGACAAGTCCGCCGTTCCGCAATACGTCGGCTGCTTCAGCAATGATTGCTGCATCAGGAGAATCAGCCGAAAGAGTGATTCGCTTTGTGGTCACGAGAGTTGGGGTGATTACAATTTGTTCGAAAGGGGATGACATTCGTTTTCTATCGACCAGACGCTTTCTTGTCGCCAGTCAAGAACTCTTGAACTGTAGCTGTGGCAACACGAATCTTCTTTGCCTGTGTATCAACCCAAGCGAAGAGAAGCTTATCTCCGTTCCTTGCAATTCGGGGGTGACCACTCTTCCGATCGCCCGTCACTGTTGCGATAACGGAGTGGGCTTCTTTGCTTCCGTCAGAACGGACTACTCGCGCTCTTATCTCTGCATCGTTGTTCACGTATTCCATCCACACCACGAGCGCCGAGCCATCAGGCAACAGGTTAATGCCAACCCGACCAAGGGGCGCGCCGCCATCAATGCTGATAGGCTCACCAAAGGACGCACCCGCATTCTTTGAGAATGCGACGTTTACTTTTGCAGCACCGTCTGGCGCCGTGAACCAACCGATGACGACGTTACTCCCATCAGTTGAAAGCGACGGGCCGTTGACCGGGCAGCCCGGGATTACCCACTTGTCGTCGTACACAGCATACGGTTTTGTCCACTTGCCATTCTCGTAGCGAGCAACACTGATGTTGCGGACTTCTTTCTCGGATCGATCGCGGTAGGCAACGACAATCCCTTTGCTCGTCTTGACGGCGGCGGTGGGACAACATTCACATACGCGCGGATCAATCAAAGTCTCGGCGACTTCTTGGCTGCCGGACTTCATGATGCCGGAACGTAGCGTCATGTTTCCTTGCCCGTCGTGACTATCATGTGATGAAGAATTTGACTTCGCCATTTCCCTTCCGTCGAGCCACACAAGCCCCAACTCACCCGATGACAGTTCGAAGAACGATGCGAAGCCGTGTTCGGTTTGAGTCCCATCCTTGTGCGGGATGATCGTTGACGACCATGTTTTCCCCTTGTCCGTTGAGATCCGCATGTTCACGTCGTAAGCATAAGTGCCCGCGCCACTTTTGTTCAGCCAATGAGCGGCAATTGTCCCGGATGAGAGCTGCGTAATGGAAGGAACATCTGCCCAGTTCACGAAGAATTCATTTCCCTCGACGATCGTCGTTGGTGAAGACCAGACTGATCCATCAAACGACGCAAAGCGAAAGGCATGTTTGGCATTCTGACCCGGTTCAATCCAACTCATGAGGAATGTTCCGTCGGGAGCGACGGTAAGAAACGGCTGCGCGCTTTCGGTGCCTACGGGTGGCTGAAGCTCCTTTAGTACGGGTGTGGACGAGGTGTTGATGCCCAGAAAAAGAAATGTGACAAGAAGGATGGCAGTGAGAAATGATGCGATCGTGAGAGATGGCAACCAACGCCTATGTACTTGAAGTCCGTTCATCATGGGTGCGCCTTGAAATTGGTTGGAATCATAGTGGCTTGAATCGTTCAAATGACTGACGGCAGTTGTCGCAATAGAAAATCTGTTTGCACAGCGTCGCCCCAAAAGGGCTTTCAAGATTCGTATGACTTGAACCGCAGAAAGGACATGCCACAGGGAGGGACAGAGTAACCGACAAGTTCTCCTGCCTGATGGGCGGGGGGGCAACACCAAACGAGCGTAGCTTGCTCTTTGCGGAATCATCAAGCAGATCGGTTGACCATGATAGGGAACGATTCACAACGACATCAATATGCTCAGCCCCAAGCCCGGAGAGCTTTTCGTGAATTTGTTCTTTCATGTGATCGAGCGCCGGACATCCGGAGAATGTTGGAGTTATCACAACTTTGACTTTGTTCTCCCGCACTTCGACCGACCGAACAACATGCAGGTCAACAAGAGAGAGAACCGGAATCTCCGGATCCATCACTTCACGAAGAGCATCCCACACTTGTTCTTCAGTAATATGGCGAGCGGCAACTGTCATCCCTTTTCCTTCGTCCTGACCATGATGATGCCTGCTGTATGGCCGGTCCCGTACATCGTCGTGGCGTCTCTTGCATCCATGAAGCGTACCTCATGGATTCCGACAAGCGGCATTGAACGAAGCGTTTCGGCGTCTCCATATGGCGAACCGTCTAAATAGACCCGTGGAAGCGTTGATGCACCAATACGAAGTGACGTTGCGCCGCGAGAAACAAGAAACATGGGGCGGAGCCTCTTGACCGCATCATAAAGATTTGTCTCATTCACTGTCGCAAGCTCCTCCGCCGTGATAACATCCCGACCTCCGCGAGTCGCTGTTGAACCTTCTCCACCACCACAACCTACGAAATAGACAATGACACAAACCACCAAAACAAACGTTCTCATGGCATCCTCCTTACTGGAGCTTTGAAGTGACGATAGTGGCTCTATTCATGTGTCCAGTACCAAACCGTGTTGTCACCTCATACGCGTCGAGATATCTAATCTGTGCTACATTGGCCGCTGCGATGTCGCGAAGAGCAGTGATGCCGCCATATCGAACGTTGTCCCAATACACCATTGCAGAAGCTTTTCGGGAAACAAGCCATTGTGGTCTCAAACGCTCAATTGCCTGGTAACCGTTAGTGATCATCGGCTCTCGGACGAACTCCTCAGAAGTGATGATATCGCTCAAGGTTCTTGTTGCTGATGACCCCCGCGAACTTCCGCTTTCCCCACAAGGTCAGAACAAATGCTGCGCACAACAGCAAGGACTTCTTACGTTCTCCGTCTCGCCAAACAATGCAGCCCCGCTTGCCCCCTATCAAGAAACCACTTTCTTCTCGCCGCAACCGCCATGGAACGAGCACTTCTCAATCTTCAATCTGCAATTTACAATCTGCAATGCTGTTTGCGTGTTGTTATGTGCAGTTTCCCGCCTGCGGGCCGAAACGCTGACCTTCGGCGTGCAGGCCCCTCATCTGAGCAAGAGGATTTTCTTAGTTTCAGTGAATCTACCGGCGTCGAGGCGGTAGAAGTAGACACCGCTTGGGACTTTCGTCGGATTCCACTCGGTTCGATAAACGCCAGCGTGGAGTTGACCGGAAACAAGCGTCGCCATCTCCTCACCAAGCAGATTGAATACTTTGAGCGTTACGAATTCCATTGCCGTCAACGAGAATTCGATTGTTGTACTGGGATTAAACGGATTCGGATAGTTCTGCCGTAGAGCAAACGCATGGGGAACATCGCCCGGTATCTCCTGTACGGAGGTGATCATCTCCGACAACGGTCGTCTCCAAACGCCGCCGCCATAAGCCCCGGCAAAGAGATTCGTGCCCGAGACGGCAAGAGCAAAGACAAAAGTAGTCGTCAAGCCGGTATTAACCTCTGTCCAGCTTGTGCGGGGGTTGGAGGAAATAAAGACTCCGCGGCCCGAAGT
>JANONN010000027.1:0-1543 GCA_031420835.1 Ignavibacteriales bacterium
GGAGATCATGCGATGATCGGGGGAGCGTTCCGCATAACGAAAGATGTCCCCCCGTACATCCTTGCCGGCCAGAGTCCCATGAGTTTCGAGAAGCTGAATTTTGTCGGTTTGCGCCGTCGTGGATTTTCAGAAAGGGTAATCGAACTTCTCGACCAAACGTACCGGATTCTCTATCGTTCCAATCTCAATGTTTCTCAAGCCGTCGCACGGATCAAGCAAGAAGTGGAGCTTATCCCTGAAGTTCAAAAAGTGCTTGACTTCATCTCGTCTTCCAAGCGCGGTATCATTCCAGCATCAAGAGGTCGCTCCTAAGCATGTGGCGCTTTGAGAATACCGGCCATCAGAACGGCGCGTTCAACATGCGGTACGATGAACTGCTTGCTCAAGGGTTGGTCGAAGGAAATAGAAGTGCGACCGTACGTATTTACGGTTGGAAGCCCTATGCAATCTCGCTTGGTTTCCACCAGAAGTTGAAGAGTGTCGATGCCACTGCGGCGAAGGAGGCTGGCATTGACGTCGTGTGGCGGGCTACAGGTGGAAGAGCGATACTTCATGCAGACGAGATTACGTATAGCGTTGTTATGACCACCAGTGAAAGCATCTCGGCTGTCCATAACCGAATCAGCTTGGCATTAGTTCACGCTCTTCATCTGTTAGGAGTGGATGCTTCTCTCGAATCACAGCAATCAGATCTCGCATCGCTCTACCGGGAGCCATCTTCTGTGATGTGCTTTTCAACCTCAGCTCGCGACGAAGTGAAAGTGGACGGAAGAAAATTGATCGGAAGCGCACAGCGTCGCTACGCACGACCAGACGGTTCGTCCGTTGTCCTTCAGCACGGCTCAATCTTAATGGGACCTGAGCACCTGAGGATTGTTGAATTCCTCAATGGTGTTGCGGACTCTGAGCGAGAACGAATGAGAGACTTGTTGCAACAGAAGACCAACAATCTCTGGGAGATATTGGGGAGAAGGATCCCGTTTGATGAGGCAGCCGATGCACTTCGAAGAGGATTTGAGGAGGGATGGAATATTCAGTTTGCAGACGGGTTTGCGATGGACGCAACCGCTCAATCAACTACACAACATATGGTGTTCGCATGACCGAAACGTCGAAAAGTCAGGACACGAAGCGCGTTACCACTCGTACCATCATCGGTATGAAACGCAAGGGCCAGAAGATTGTAAGCCTGACCGCGTACGACTATATCACTGCGCGGCTGGTTGATCAGGCGGGAGTGGATATCGTGCTTGTTGGCGATTCGCTCGGCATGGTGTTCCAGGGAAACGAAACGACCATCCCTGTGACTCTTGACGAGATGATCTATCACGCCAAAGCGGTCATCCGTGGCGTGCAACGAGCGATGGTGATTGTTGATATGCCGTTCATGTCGTACCAAGCGAACTTTGAGGAGGGTTTCCGAAATGCAGGTCGCATCATGAAAGAAGCCGGAGCCGGCGGAGTGAAAGTGGAAGGAGGGGAGCGCATTGCCGAAATGATTCGCAAGACCACCGGGGCAGGCATCCCCGTCATGGGGCATCTC
>JANONN010000028.1:0-2587 GCA_031420835.1 Ignavibacteriales bacterium
GACTTCCGACTTCTGACTTCCGACTTCTGACTTCTGCTTTTTACTTCTGAATCAAAAACGATTGCGGGTTCTTCATCATTGAGCCAAGCATCTTCCCCACTTCTTGGCACGCCATCGCCAATTCTGCATTGATGTCAGGACTGATGTAACCACAGTCCCTTGCAAAATCGAGAGATGAATCCGTTTCACCGTTTTCACCATCGCAATCGCTCAGCTTGCTCACAAAGTGCGCTTCGTATCTTCGCTTTGCCCAAACCTCTCGCAGGGTCAAGCAAACAGATCGTGACGAACGTCTGATTTGGCTCGTGAGGGCGTATCGTTCTTCCGCAGGAAACTTCTTGCTGACCTGAAAGATCTCCATTGCCAAAGCGTACGCCTTCTTATAGACATCCAGGTCCTTCGCTGAGTTCAGTCTCATGCGCTTCCCCCTTTGGTCTGACTTCTGACATCTGACTTCTGTCTTTAACTTCCTAAAATCGCCTCAACAAAATCCCGCTCACGCAAGATTTGCACCTGGCTCTTCCCTTCTTTCCGAAGGCGAAGGGCGCGGTCCACTTTTACGCCATACAGTTTCATCTTCATCGCTTCGGAGCCGAGATCACCGACGATGAGATAATCAACGCGCGTGGTGAACTCTGTTGACGAGTCAACGACCCCGCCGTGCTGGCGGATGGCTGCCGTGAGCTTCTCGCGGCTGCCGGATTTCGGCTCACCCGTGAACATGAACACCTTCCCCTGAAACACGATCTGTGGAGTAGAGGTGAAAATCTTTTCGAACTCCGCCTGCACGCCTTCATTGGCCGTGAGCGATTCGAGAAATGAAAACAATCGTTTCCGCTCATCAAGGGTGATAACATTATCCGCCATGATGTCTTGCAGAAGCGATGTGAGATCGGAGACGGGTTTCAATCCCATGTCGCCACTATTCTTCGTAATCCACTCTTGCAGCATCTGGATTTCCTCATCGGTCACGATACCGTCGTAAATGACAGATGCGGCAATCTCCTGAAACTCCGCCGCTACGCGACGTTTCTTTGCCTCGCGCTCATATTGACCGAGATATTCTTTTCCTTCTGTCATGGCACGTCCAAGATAGCAAAACGACCCCCGACTTTCCAGCAAAAACAAAAAGTCCGATTTCTTTGTGACGAAGAAATCGGACTCAAGCGAACCTTGTCAAGGTTTCCAAAGATCAAGCCACGCCGACCCTTGACAAGGTTGGGCGTCACAAACCACTTCGTGACGTGAATGGCAAAATGCCAGCAAGAAGAAAGCAGGTGTCATACCCGCACCCGTTTTCACGGGTGTAAACTCCAGCGGGTATCTGACTTTCTCTTCAACAGCCAGATACCCGTTTACACGGGAATGACTGCCCTGAGCGAACCTTGTCAAGGTTTCCAAAGATCAAGCCACGCGACCCTTGACAAGGTTGGCTTCGTTGCGCTCAACGTGTCGCGTGTCCGCAAGCGAGTATCTGGCTTTTTTTTAAGAGCCAGATCCCCGCTAAAGGCATGCGGGGATGACGGTGAAACCGTCACTTCATCAACACTAACTTCTTCACATGCTGCTGGCCTCCGTGGATGAGCGTGTAGAAATAGACTCCGCTTGGCAGCAACGAGCCGTCGAAGCGCGCCTGGTAGATTCTTCCTGCCGTCGCTTCCTCATTGAAGAGCGTTGCGACTTCCTGTCCGAGTGTGTTGTACACCTTCAGCGCGGCGCGACCGTCGGTGGGAAGCGTAAACTCGATCGTCGTCTCAGGATTGAAGGGGTTTGGATAGTTCGCCTCAAGCGCAAAGACTTTAGCCGCAGCGCCGATCTCGATCTCGGCAGCGGAGTAGTACGCAAAGCTCCCGTCACTGTCAATTTGTTTGATGCGATATGCGTAACGACCCGCCTCCAACTTCGCATCAACATAGGTGTACTCACGCGGACTGGTACTCGTTCCCGCTCCCTGCACAAAGCCTACTTTCTTCCAATCATTTTGAGCATCGTATCCGCGAGAATCCGTGCGAATCCCCGCCTGACCGGCGGGCAGGTGTGCGAATCCGCGCCTCTCTACTTCAAAGCCATAGTTATGCACTTCCGTGGCAGTCCCCCACCGTAACACTGCATCCAAGCGATTCACAGATGCTGTGAAGGATGTGAGTTGGACGGGGAGGGGATTTGTTCCCGGTTGGTGATTCGCAAGCGTGAAATCACTGAAGCTTGTGAAGTTTACATTGGACGTGATGTTACCTGTGCCTGAAGCCGATCCTGTTCCACCAATAATCACCCAATTCCCCGCTCCATCATCCTTTGCAATACGCACGTGACCGGGATCCGTGACACCATCATCAGTGTCATAGTTCAGTGTGATCTCTGCGTTCGTTACTCCAGCACCCGTACCTTTAACTACATTCCAATAACGAACCGATGATACTTTGTCATGCTCTGAAGGTAAGGTGCGACTCGTCGGAGCAGCATTGAACACTTCCGCTGTGTAGGTTGTGGATGTTATGGCATCTTGAGTGATGGTGAGTGTAACAGGACGATAGGCCGACCCTTTACCGATAGGGAAAGTCTTTGGTGTGCTCGATATGCTGGCAAT
>JANONN010000029.1:0-9449 GCA_031420835.1 Ignavibacteriales bacterium
GTACCAGTCTCCTCGTCCCATCGAATAGTCCACTTCCCTTGGTAACGTTCATTGAAGGCTTCCCACGCCGCCTTCTGAACAGAATCTGGTGACACCTGAGCAACCGCCATGGAAATCGCTGAGGTTAAGAATAATATGTAGAGAACCACAATTTTCCTTTTCATACGAAAAACTCCTTTTCGTTGAAATTACAGTGGGAGATGGATTTGAATTCTCGTATCTTAGGCATGGCAAACTGAAAGGGGCAGGCTCCAAAGCCTGAAAAGGCGAGGAGCACGCGACGCCGTACCAGCGACCTTTCGTTTGCAATCGTCCCGCCCTTCGGCGGGATTGAACTAACAGGGTGGTGTGCCCACATCACCCTGTTTTAGTGTACTCTCATAGGACGTCACCTCCTTCAAGGGCTAGTGGTAAACGAAAAGATCGGGCTCGCCCGCGTACAACGATGAGACCCTAGTTTCCTTGAATGGTTCAGTTGGATTCACCAGGTATATTCTCTCTTCCACAGTATAAGGATCATCGTTCACATCCTTCGTATACACGATTAGCTTACCGTCATTTGACCATCGTGGCCACTGATCACTTTTTCCCGTGGTAATAGGTGTAGCTACAAAGTCTGTTACCGACATCAAATAAATCTTTCGATCTGTCTGATAAGGACCCTGAAAGAAAACAATTTGGGTACCCGTCGGTGATATTTCACAGCCAGATTCATCGATGCTATTGCGTGTCATACGTTGAACAAGTTTTTTTGTGATAATCTCCAGTCGGAAAATCTCAATAGCTTGCGAATATCCTGGTTCGCCATACCGCTTTCCAACACTTCCTACGATATAAAGATAGTTGTTATCACCGGCCCAATCTTTCCCCGAAATGGGATTTATGAAAACGGAATCACCTTCATATGTGAGTCCCTGATCCCTTTGGTCTATCACATCAACACTGTTGCCATTCGTGTCCACGATAGAGGTCGCAATAATCGCTCCTATGTAGGTCCCCCGCAGATACAAAATCCTATCCCCTTTTGGGCTCCATTTTGGACGGATACAATATCCACCAACCGGCGTCAACACCTTCTTGTTCGATCCATCTTCATTCATCATTACGATATGAGACTCATCAGGCCCCAAGCTTTCGCTGTAAACAATCTTCTTGCCATCTTGGCTCCATCGCGGCTCCATCGCGGAGCCACGAATTCGCGGCCTGTTCTGAAACGTATCAAGTATCTCGCCCCTGAGCGTCAACCTTGTCAATCGTGTGCCGTCGAGGTTCATTCTGAAAATGACGGACCCTGTGGCTGGTTGTCCAAAGTGATCAACTCCTAGTGTATCGAGCATCGTGAAGACGATTTTGCCTCGCTGGCTCTCTTGACCATCGATGGGGTTACCCTTGTCTTTGCACGTTTGCAAGAAGAGAAGCGCTATCACACTCAGCGTCACCAAAGCGCCCGCTCTTTGTTTACGTCGAGTAATCAGTTGCTTCATACAATCGCTCCTGTCTCAAAATCTATGAATGAAGTTCCATGCTCTGCTTCGTCGTTTGACTTTCTTATTCTACACAACCTGCGATTTCAAAACGAAAACAAAAAAATCCCGCTCGGTCCGCCTGAGGCGGACAGCAACGGGAATCTTTGATTTGAGTTTTGTTGTTCATCCTGCCCCCGCAGGGTTTTCATCGGTTAGAAGTTGCTTGAATATTTCATCTTTTTTTTTGCAAAGTCAAGTCAATTCGACAGAAAAATCTCCCTCTTGATAAATCTCTCACTGCTCGGCTTCTTTCTATGATGTTTTGACCGTGCAATCACCATCCCCGCTTCCGAGGAGGGTAGAGCAGGTGAGGGAAAAGTAAATGACTCAATGGTTCAATGACTCAATGATCAATTAGCCCACTACCACCCCTTCGGCTTCCGTTCCTTCAGTTCAACTTCCAGCAGCTTTCCTTCCTTCAACTGCACAATTCTTGCCGGATACTTCCGAACCAGTTCGTAGTTATGTGTCGCCATCAGCACCGCCGTACCGCGCATGTTGATCTTCATCAGCAAGTCCATGATCTCGGCGGAGGAGGTTGGATCGAGATTGCCGGTCGGTTCATCGGCGAGAAGGATCGGTGGCGAGTTCACGAGCGCTCGAGCGATCACCACGCGTTGTTGCTCGCCGCCAGAAAGCTCGTTCGGCATCTGATTCCGTTTATGACTCAGTCCAACCTCGGCAAGGGCGAGAAGAGCTTTCTTCTTGAGGTCGCCGCGTGGTGTGTTCGTAACGTAGAGAGTAAAGGCGACATTCTCAAAGACGTCGCGATCTTCAAGGAGCTTGAAGTCCTGAAACACCACTCCAAGCTTCCGTCGCAAATGGGGGATCTGCTGTGGCTTGATCTTGTTCGATTGATAGCCGGAGACGCTTACCTGCCCCGCATTCGGTTTCAGATCAAAATAGAGAAGTCGGAGGAGCGAGCTTTTTCCTGCGCCAGTTTGTCCAACAAGATAGACAAACTCCCCCTGAGCAAGTGTCAATGTGATTCTGTCCAAGACCTTTTGTCCGTCAAATGAGACGGTAACGTTCTGAAGTTCTATCATGGGTCGATCAGACATAAGATTCGGTTTTTATCAGGTTGTTGAAAAAGGTAAAGCCACGAGCAATCAGCTCGTGGATTGAAGTGATCCAAAAACCCATACGGGGTTTCAACCCCGAAACCGGTGTGATGATGTGGGCTAAAGCCCAGATCTTCTTGCGTTTCTATAGGTCCACGACCTGAAGGTCGTGGCTATTGTGCTCTTGCCTGAGTTTTTCAACAACCTAGTTCTTAGTGAGACGAACTGCAAGCTCGATTGCTTTGAGCATGCTCGAAATATCGGCTTTCCCTTTTCCCGCAATGTCGTATGCAGTTCCGTGGTCGGGTGAGGTGCGAATAATGTTCAGTCCCGCGGAGAAGTTGACAGCTTTCCCCATTGCATGCATCTTCAGCGGGATCAATCCCTGGTCATGATACATGGCCAGCACCGCATCATACTTCTGGAACCGTTTCGTCCCAAAAAATGCATCGGCAGAGAACGGACCTTCAACATCGATCCCTCGTGACGTGAGATCTTCCATTGCCGGAATGATGATGGTCTGTTCCTCGTCTCCAATACGTCCCCCTTCACCGGCATGCGGATTCAACGCAAGAATGGCGATACGCGGCGACTTCACGTTGAAGTTCTTCCTGAGAGACTCATGAATGATCTCACCTTTTTCTACGATCTTCTCTTTTGTGATTGCAGCCACGACTTCACGCAACGGTGTGTGAATCGTGACCAGCCCGACTCTCATAGAATTCGATACGAGCATCATCGCAACGCGCTGAGAGCGACTGAGCAACGCAACCATTTCCGTTTGCCCTGGGAAACCGTACCCTGCCAATTGAAGCGCTTCTTTGGAGAGCGGGGCTGTCACGACTGCTTGGGCCTTTTTTTTCACACACAGTTCAACGGCACGCTCGACCGCAACGCCTGCCGTTTTGCCTGAGGTTGTGGTCACCTTTCCAAACTGGACATCGGCCCAAATGCCATCGCTCACATCGAGCACAGGGATTCCTTGCGGTTTCAGAATTGGAAGCGATGTTTTAGAAATAGTTGTTCGAATCTTCAGAACTTTCTGTGTGTGCTGAAAAACGCTCAGCGGGCCGACGAGGAGCGGTTGGCAGATGCGCTTTATGGAAGGATGCATGGCAGCCTTGAGCGCAACTTCGGGTCCGATTCCATTGAAATCACCTATCGTGATGGCGATGACTGGCTTCACAGTTCCTCTACTTTTGCGAGGATGAAGTTTCCAGTCCTGCCACGATCCAGGAACGTGAATCTACGACCGACATTTTCGAATATCCACACTTCAATAAGGGTGCTGTCAGTGCCGAGGACCCGATTTGTTCGCGTTGGAGGACCGAAAAGAATAAAGATGCGTCCGCGATCGGTCTTGTATCCGTCCTGCTCTCGAACTGAAGAGAATCGTTCGTTGGCGCGATCCACCCGGCGGTAATACTCTTCCATCACTTCATTGTACACGGTCGTTGTATCGGGGTCACGAGTTCGCCAGAACTGGAAGAACGCTTTTGCACTCTTTGCGAAGCTCCCCGACTGGATGTCTTCAAGTTCCTGATCGGATGCGATGTGCTTCAACGCGTCAATGGCGAAGTTTGGGTCGAGCAATGATCTCGGCTTCTTCTGCCACAAGCTGCCAAAGTAATATGTCTGTTCCTTGGTGCCCCCGTCGGAAATTATCTTCAGGTCGAGTCGATATCGCGGCCAGGGAGCGAGCTGTTCGAGTGGTAAGGGAATGAAGAGAATTTTCCATCCGGTCGATCCGTTCTGCGCATCGTAGGAAATTCCGGAATCGCTCGCGTGCAAATTGAAGTATCCATCGACCAGCGTAAACTGATTCCCGGAAAGCGCTTGGTCTTCAAGTGCCGCAGCGATCAAATCTCCTTCAGCGTTGGGTGTAAGAAAAGATCCCATGCCGCCGCCGGTTCGTTCCAACGGTCGTTCGCGCTTCAAAGTCCATTCGAGTGAAATAGGTCGAGTTGATCCGGGTGTTGCAAGTTGCAGTACAAATCCGCCCCCCGAACCAAAAGGATAACCGCCCCCAAGGTTGAATGGGAAGATTCCTACGGGTTTGGTATTATCTTCTGGAAAGACAATTTGCCCTAGGAAGGGGAACGAGATCTCAAAGGAGCCGAGCAAAGGTCGTCGTGTCGCCAACTGACGATCGCGATTGAGAAAACTTCGCCCGGATTCTCGATCATCCACGCGGAAAAGAACAGTGTATCGCCCATTCGGAACTGAGAAAACTACGACACCCTGCAAGTCGGCGACACTCTCGTCAGCATGAGGGATGTTGGTTCGTCGAAGATTGATCTGTCGAACTTCCCGTGCGACCGACTTCTTCTGTTCATCAAGCAATTCCACCAAGAGCTCGCCGTTCGCCACGAATCTGTCCGGACCTTTCTCTTGTTCATTTTTCACGAAGACGAAGAAGTTCTGCCGAATGCGATAATGGATATGAGCCACCGCATTACCGGTATCGGCGGTGAAGACCGGGATGGCTTCGAAGTTAACGAACTGAGATTGCCGAATGGCTGCACTCCGTTCAGACTCTTCTTGCTGTGCCACCGCCAGAAGCGGAAGGATGAGAATGAATAGAAGGTTAGTCCAACGCGAGATCATGGAGAATAGAGACATGTTGTTTTCCTACAATCTTTCCCGGATTCATAATGTGGTTTGGGTCGAATGCATCTTTGACAACTTCAAAAAGCTTATAGACCTCCTTACCATAGAGCCGTTCGAGAAACGGAGACCGGATGAATCCGTCACCATGCTCGCCCGATAGCGTTCCACCGAGGCTGATGGCAAGATCGTTCACTTCCGAAGCGATCGTGTCAATCACGCGATAGTGATCGAGGTTGGTCGGATCTGCAAATGTTGCGCAATGGATGTTGCCTGAACCGGCGTGTCCATACAGCGAAAATCCGATGTTGTAACGATTCAGTATGTTCTGAAGCCCGCGCATGTATGCCGGCAATTGAAACAGTGGCACCGCAACATCTTCGATGAAACTGGTTTTTCCTTTGGACTTTGTAAGATTGATCGTCTCGCTTACTTCTTCTCGAAGTTGCCAGAGTTGCTCTCGCTCCGCTTCGGTCTCCAATTCCACAACGTGAAGGGGATGAAGAGTGGCAAGAATGGTTCGAAGGTTCTCGACATCGTGCATGAGAGCTTCACGAGAGTCGTTCTCGCACTCATAATACAGCATCGTCTGCGCCTCGGATTGGATCAGACGCTGATCGCTACCGAGGAGAAAATAGGTTCTGTCAAGTATTTCAATGGCACTCGGATGTGCCTCCAATCCTCGTAAGGTCGCTTCAAGCGTTGATTCGTAGTCCTTGAAGTACGCAAGCAAGCCCATGCGATACGTTGGAATTTTTGCTGTCTTCAGTTTTGCCTCAACAACGACCGCAAGAGTTCCTTCGGAGCCAATAATGAGTTTCCGCGTGTCCAGTCCTTCACTGTAAATCGCATCTCGTAGATTGTACCCAGAGGAGTTCTTCTCAACCTTCGGGAATTTCTGAAGGATCAAATCGCGGTTGCTTCGAAGTGGCTCATCTATTGTATCGAGTATCTGTGAGTAAAACTCGCTCGACGATTGTGAGGAGCCGGGCGGTCCTATGTTCACGACGTCTCCGTTTGAGAGAACAATGGACAATTCTTCCACGTGATCTTTTGTGGCCCCATATCTCACACCGTGCGCACCGGCTGCGTTCGTTCCGATCATGCCGCCAAGCGTACACAACTTTTCGCTAGCCGGATCAATGGGGAAGAAGCGACCAGTGGGACGAAGCCGATTGTTGAGATCGGTCAGAATCACTCCGGGCTGGACGTGCACGTATTCGTCCGATACTGACTGAACGCGGTTCATCAAGCGTGTGAAGTCGAGAATAATACCCATGCCGATCGCCTGCCCTGCAAGTCCCGTGCCTCCACCACGTGGGATGACCGCAATTCCGGCTTCGTTACAGAATCTGACGACACTCTGAACATCCTCCGCATCAATCGGCGCAACAACCCCGACGGGAATGATCTTGTACCAGCAGGCTGCTGTACTGAATTTGAGACGAGTGTCTTCGTCAAAGAAGCACTCACCCCGAACACGGGAGCGTAATTCTGCAGCGACGGATCGAAATGTTTGGAGCATATGATGGCCCGCCAGCCATCTGTCGGGCTGGAAGAAAATACCCAAAAAATGGGCAATGAGCAACGATTCAAATGCGGAATGCGGAATGTGCGTTTTCTGCATCCCGCTGTTTTCTAGCGGGGGGGAATGGGGAATGATTCAAATGCGGAATGGGGAATGAACAAATGGGGAATGGTGATGTGGTTCTTCGATCAGGGTACGTTCGAAGAAGAGTGCGTGCGGCGCGATTCAGTCAGCGATATGAGTCTACTTTTTGATGTACTTCCAGTTCCTCACCTTTCCTTCTGCATCCATTCATCCCGTGAGATAGTTCTTCAGCCTTGCGTTAAGTCGTTGCAAAGGATATCTCACGGGATCAACGGCTGTCGCGAGTCGGTTACTTCTTGTTTCGTCGCTCTTCGCTTTTGCCATCCATTCAACGCGGGATTTAGTTTCGGAATCGAGCATCGGTTACTTCCTCTTGCGCCGGGTTGTGTATCTCGCCCTTGGCTCCCGCACATGGAAACCGATCTGTTTGCGGGGTGGATCGGGCGGGGTCATGAGTTGGCGAATCGCATCGAAGACCACGCGGAACTGAGCGTCATACTTCTTTTCCAGCTCCCCCAGCTTGAGGGCAAGGTCGGCGTGAGTGGATAGAATGACCCGCAATTGAACGAAAGCGCGCATGATCCCGATGTTGACCTGAATGGCGCGTGGGCTGTTCAAGACGGTTGAGAGCATCGCTACGCCCTGCTCTGTGAAGGCCATGGGTGCGTGGCGTAACCCCATGCGGTCGGAATTGGAGGTCACAATTTGTGACCTCCAATTCATGAACTCTTTCGGACTAAGCACAAACATGAAGTCATCCGGAAAGCGGTCGGCATGACGCTTGACCGCCTGCTTGAGAACCTTGGTTGGAGCTTCATAAAGCGCAGCCAGGTCTCGGTCAAGCATCACCTTCTGCCCTCGGACCAGATAGATCGTCTTCTGAATCCGTTCCATCGGTACAATTACCTTTGCCATGCTGCTCTCCTAATGCTGAAAATTGGTTCAATGAAACGTACTCCTTCACATATTCCGAGATAACCTCCCGCCACTCGTCGAGGGCGCGGACATCCGCGAGTGAAACCTTGGGATTATCTGCCAGCCGCCCGAAGGATCCCATGGCGCCTTTCGAACCTGGATCGGTGCCGAGAATCAGCTTTTCTTTCCAGAAGCCGAAGACAGTCCCGCTTTGCGGGATTGAACGCCGCCATGCTGCACATCATCCCCTCATAATCGAAATGAGGAAAACTCCACTTCATCGTTTCTTCGACGCGGGGACAAGCGGTGTGGACGAGCGCTCGGATATGGTTGAGGATCGGCTCTGCAAAGTTGGCGGACTTTTCAATGTAAACATCAATGTGTGGGTCTTTGGTGACCATGGTGACGTTCTCCGTGTGAGGTCTTCGGTGAGCTGTTCGTCTGAGCTCACCGAAGACTCGCCGAAGACTCAGACGAACCGTAGCAACGCAGTCTCGCTTGCCAGTATTCATCCCCGTGAGATATGTTTTACTATCTCACGGGGTAAACAAACCGATTTCCTGGGGCAAGCGGGATTGAGCGACGTGGTGCGGTGTGCTAGGCGAAGCGTTTTGCATTAATCTATTTCATTGATCGCGTCTTCGATCGCACTTTCTAGGCTGATCGCATATGATTGTGCATCTTCGAGAGCCGAACGAACACCTGGCACTACGGATCGCCAATCATAATGGTAGAAACCGTCCGCTGCGTCAGTGGCTTCATCGATTGACGATTTTAGAATCTCAAATTATGACTGAACATTTTCCAAGTGACTCCTGACATTCTCAAGTCATTCCTGAGCTTCTGCGAGTTCAGTTCGAAGAGATTCAACTTGCGATTCCAGTTCGCGCACCTTTCCAGTATCACACCCAAACTGAACTATTGTCAGACCTAGGAGGGCCGAGGCCATGATTGCCAGCGTTCTTGATTTCATATGTAATTCCTGGATAGTCATGCTGCAAAACATTTCGCTAACTACTAGGTTAACGTTTTCGTTTATTTCGCTCCTGTTTGCATCCCGGCAGTTTCTTCTCGGGCCGATTGATGTTCAGGATAGTCAATTGCGGAATCCCTTTGGTGTTTGAGATGGTAGGGAAGCATCGCCCGCCAGACTGCGGTCGGGCTGGCCCCATCGGTTGGCAAATGTAGGGAAAACCGCAGGATGTGTCAAGGTCGCGCCTTGGCAAGCACTTGCTCCTTGTGGCGGGTGTTCATCTCGATGCTGACCTTGTGACAAAGGCGCACCCTGTGGTTTCTTACGCCTTGTGATTGGCTCGCGTGAGTGTGAAGAGAGTGACTTCCGAGCGAGCGGCAAGTCGAACCGGCGGTCCCCAGTACCCGGTTCCGCGACTGACGTACACCCATGTGTCGCCATGCTTGTGAAGACCGGAGATGTACGGTTGCCCGAGAGTGGCGAGCATGTTCCAGGGAAAGAATTGTCCACCATGTGTGTGTCCTGAGATTTGAAGATCGAAACCTAAAGGGAGTGCTGCATATAATGTGCGCGGTTGATGGGCGAGAAGGATCTTCACGTCGCATTCGGGTGCGCCTTTGATGGCGGCCGCCGGATCAGAAGCGTGACTTGGCAAGAACTGTCCCCCTGTGTGGTCGGTGACTCCGGCTAAACAGATCGTTCCATTTCCCCGCTGAACAACACATCGGTCAGCAACATCGCCGGCATCGTCACCG
>JANONN010000030.1:0-3874 GCA_031420835.1 Ignavibacteriales bacterium
AATTATGCCTCATAAAATAAGGCTGTCATGCCCGAATGCCTTAGTCGGGCATCCATTCCATAGATTCCCGCCTAAAACTTGCGGGAATGACACTTCTTCTCTTCCTTTCTGCGTAACATCCGTTCTTGAGTCTCCTTGCCCAACACTCGGCAGCGGTCCTGCTTGTTCGTCTCTCTCCAAACCGGGCCGTGCGCTCTTCTAAATCGTAAACCTCCCCTCTCGGCTTTTGAACTTCATTTGACATTTGAGCTTTGGCATTCATTTGTCATTTGATCTTTATCATTCATTTGGCATTTGGTCTTTGTCATTCCTTTGGCATTTGTCATTATTGTACGCCTGCAAGTTTCCTCATCAAAGCCTCTCGCACTTCTCTCACCGGCATTTCAAGCCCTGTCCACAGCTTGAATGCTTCGGCTGCTTGATGGATCAATGTCTCAAGGCCATTGATTGTCCTGGCCCCGTCTTCGCGTGCGCGCCTGAGCAATGTAGTCTCCATTGGCGTGTAAATCAAGTCCATGACGATTTGGTCAGGACGGAAACGCACCGCATCGCCGAGTGGTGATTGATCCAGGTGTGGCGACATACCAACAGGAGTCGTGTTGATAATAAGGTCGCAGCGCTCAACCATCCGAAGCATATTCTCCTTTGTGCTGAGTTGTTTGAAAAGAACAGTGTTCCCCTTCATCTTATCGAATTCGCTGACGAAATTGATTGCGCGGCCCATTGTGCGAGAGGCAACTCGCACAAGATTCGGATGGATATATTTAAGCAAGCAGTACATAACGGCATGAGCTGCCCCTCCTGTACCAAGTACCATGACTTTCTTTCCTACCAGTTCATCCTGCAGGGGGAGGAGCGATTTCAGAATTCCCGCAACGTCTGTGTTGTGACCAATCGTTGCCCCATCGCGGACGACGACTGTATTGACGGCACCGATTGCGGTGGCTTCCGGCGAGCGTTCATCCAGCAAACGCATAATAACTTGTTTGTGCGGGATCGTTACGTTGAATCCGGAGAAGCCATTTTCAAGAAGATTCTTGAATTTCGTCCGGAGGTTCGTGGGATGAACTTCAATCCCTTCATAAGAATGAGGGAGATCGAGCGCCTTGAACGCCGTTGTGTGGAGAATGGGAGATAAGGAATGCTGAACCGGATACCCGATGATGCCGAATTTCATTTTCTGGATGGCCATAGGGAGTAAAGTTTCGAGAAATGTCCGCCTGAGGCGGAGCAGTAGAGGGCAGGGAGTGCGCTTGCGCACCAAAGCAGCTTCAGCGCACAGGTGCGGTAAATCGTCTTCTCTCAACAAAGCGAGCGCTTGCCCCGATGCTTTCTATCGGGGTCGTGGTTGTCCATCTCTGCGGGATTAGCGGTCGCCCGAAGAATGATCAGAGATGTTTGAGAAAATTGTCTGGTTCGACTTTCGCTTGCTTAAGGATGCCACGGAGGGTGCCGATCTTCAGTTCCTTATGCAAAGGAACCACCAGCCCACGTCACCAGAAGTGGTTGTTTTCTTCAACACGACGTGGCTTCCACGCTGACGAACTCGATGGAAGCCAAGGCGCTCCAATGTCCGAATCGCTTCTTGACCGGAGACTTTCCGCAAATTAGGCATTCAGAGCAACCTCGAAAGTCGTCAGTAGCGCCTTTTCCGTTTCCGGCATTGGAAATTCTTCAAGATAGAGTTCGGTTGCCTCTCTGAGATTTACCAGAGCCTCTTCAACCGTTGTGCCTTGACTGACTGTGCCAACCTCCGGACATTCAGACACATACATATCTTCTTCTCGATGAAGAACTGCAGTGAATGTTCTAACGCTCATTGAACCTCCTTTTCGTGTAATATAGCAAAAATCTCGTTTGGCTGCACCGAACTAGACTGCACAAATCCGCCTGGAGGCAGAGCAGTGAAAGGGAAGGGAGTGCGCTTGCGCACCAAAGCAGCTTCAGCGCACAGGTGCGGTAATTTTGTTTTCTCTTAACAACGGAGCGCTTGTCCCGAGTGCTCTCATCGGAGCGGTCTCGACCGATGTCGTCTCAGCCAAAGGCGGATGCGCCTCTGGCGCAAAAGAACAGTCAGTATATCGTTGTCTCAACAACGAAACGGGAGAAGACTTTTCTCTTGTCCAAAGGTCCAAAGGACTCCTACGGAGACTCCTTCAGAGACTCTGGCTGCCCCGTGTGTATTACGGGGACCTTTCATAAGGTGTTATGCGTTCGTTGGTTTGCGAGTGTGATTTTAACGATCAAGTCTTCTTCGTCTGTTCAACGGTGACCCAGCCGATGAGGCGCCATCCTAAATAATTCGTGAGCAGAACCCATCCAGCCAAGAGAACAATAAAAATAAACAAATTGAGCCACAAGGAAGATTGTGCTTTTTCAAGTAAGGGATAAATCATAAGAACAATTAGCCCAAGTACTATAATCATGAGAAGAAGAAGAAGAACGCACACCATACGACTTCGGCGTAGTTTTGAACCGCAGCTTTCACAAGCTGAAACCTTATAGGGTTCTGCTTCTCGCAGAAATCGGCCGTAGGGCATAACAGCCTTTCCACATATCGGACAAATATTTCCTGCCATGGTAATACCTTTCTAGTAAGTGGTTGAATGGACTATCACTGCTTGACAAGTCTAACTTTAATGATACCAGCAAACCAATGACGCATAACGTGTGCAGTAGCAACGCCGTGCTGTTGCGAACTATAATAGATCAATTCTCTGTGAAGCAACAGCATGGAGCGAGGCTCTTCAAACTCTGCCAATTCCAGCGTCGTTGCTACTGCTGTTGTGCGCCGTTTTTAGAGTCGCCGACTATGATCTGCTGGGACGACTCTGAACAATCGTTTTGTATAACGTTCATTGCACTCATGTTTAGTTGCCTCAGTTATGTTTCCATGCTTGGGGTCTAGAATTTTATCTCGATGTAAAATCACGACATGGGAACTGCACACCCAGCCCTTATCATCAGGGTCTTTCAAGATTGAGTCATCTGCAGGACTGTAATAGCACAAGAGAAACAAGTCATCTAACTCAAGCAACTCCTTCATGTAGAACTTGAGTTTTCTCACATCGGATGGACAATACGCCAGTTGCATTTTGAATGGTCGAAGGGCCTCCGACCATGAATGTGGATTCTGAGTATTCACCTTTTCGTTTTGGAAGTCTTCAGGCTTTTGCTTTGCCAACATCGCAAGCGAGGTGGAACCGCAATGCGTGCCTGATTGCTTGATGGGTTTGAATTCATGGTCTCGGAAGAAAGCATCCGTTGTGTTAGGCCAAAGGTTACTCTTTAAATCATGCGCCATATCATTGTCTTAAAAATTGTGTGTCTGTACACAGTGAGCTTACATTACTTTTGCAGATGAGCCTTTAGTTGATCAAAGGTCTTCTGATTCGTGGTAGCCAAGATCGGTTGTCTGTTCTTGATCTTGGCAACGAAAGTAACTCGTATTCCCTTGGTTAATAGTTCAAAGCCAATTGCTGCGATACCGAAAGCCGCTCCAGCAGCTGACGGGCGAGACTCGGCAAGCTTCGCTTTGGATAAGTCCCATGTAGGATTAATTTGCTTCACGTTTTCTTCGGTTGCAATTTCGATCATCTCGATGTCAGTTACACTGACAGACTCTCCCTTGAAAAAACTTTTCTCGGAAGGAAATATGAGCGTTCCAGACTCAGGTTTGAATTTTATCGGCTGATTTAAATGGGTTCCGGCGTACACCTCGATACTTGGCATGATGAACTCCTTTCTACTGCCATTAGTAAGAAAATGGAAAATTAACTAAGATTGTCATTACTGCGATTGTACTGATCTGGATCGGGGGATTTTGAGTTGGGATCCAGAATCCATATCCACGCAAGCCATGAAGGAACCAAGA
>JANONN010000031.1:0-11513 GCA_031420835.1 Ignavibacteriales bacterium
GGATCCACAACGACCCGGCCCCCTCAGAAGCAATCGCCCCTGTTCCTGATTTGTACACCCCATCCATGACGAATTTCAATTCACTTTCATAATTTTCGAATGGGAAGGTATCAGCAAGCCGCCCGCCAACTCTTTTTGCAAGTGAGATGAGAACAACCCCGACCTGCCTGGTGTCATGGAGTGGTGAGATTACCGGATGTTGTATTCCAACATGGGTGAAGGGGATCGACTCTCCGTTTGAAACTTCATCCCAACGCTCCATGAAATGATGATCGGGAAGAACAAGATTCGCATGCTCGCTTGTTTCGCTCAGCATGGAATCAAAGCTGATGACAAGCGGAATTTTCTTGAGCGCCTGTGCAAATTCCTTTTGGTTAACGGTTTGGAATAGGGGATTCCCTCCATGAAGAAACAAGATGCTAATAGGATAGGGAGTTCCGGAAAGGACATTCTTTGTGAAACTTTCAATGGAGAATCTGGTCATTGGAAACGAGTGTTTCGACGATAGCCCGATTGGGATCTGTCGGTTTGCTGCACGGGCAGTTCCATCAAGCTGTAGCGGATTCAATTTGGCGAAGGGCGGATCATCGACAAAGAAAACTCCACCGTCTTGTTGGAAATTACCAAGGAGAGCATTCAAGCAGTATGTTGCCATCGTGGAGAACGTTCCGTTGGTGTTGTCAATCGCACCCTGATCACTGATGACAACCGCGGGGCGCGTATTGCCGAGGTCGCGGCCAAGTCGCAAGATGACGGGACTCGGAACGCCAGTCAATTCTTCAACTCGTTCGGGGTAGTAATTCCCAAGCACCATATTCTTGAAACCGACATGTCGCGTCCCCGTGTGATCGACGCGATCCTCAAAGCCAAACGTTCGTAGGCGGACAAACTCCTTATCGTACAGTTCCTCGCGGATTAACACATACGCAAGACCGAGTGCCAGCGCCCCATAGGTGCCAGGTCGAATTGGGATCCATTGATCCGCATTTGAAGCGGTGAGACTGAGGCGGGATTCAATTTGAACATACCGCGTTCGCTGCTCCTCGTGGTGGCTATACAGCTTCGTATAATAAACAGGCGAGTACCCTTCTTCGAGAAAATTAGCTCCAAAACTGAGAACCAACCGTGCATTGAGAATATCGTACGCCGGGATTGTTGAGTGTCCTTGAAGGAGAGAGTACGGTACAACGTTATTCTGCGTGGAGGAGAACTGGTAATAGTTCGGAGATCCGTAGGCTTGCATAAAGCGAGCAATATGTTCCCGCAGAAGTCCATTCTCCTCGCTTCCAAGGAAAGCCACCTGGTGTGGTTTCCCGGTATTGCGCAGCTCGGTGAGTTGCGCACTGATGACGTTAAGAGCCTCGTCCCACGAGATTCGTTCCCATGTTGCCTGTTCAGGAGTACCTTTCCTTTGCATCGGTCCTTTGAGACGGTCTGGGTGATACAGCGAGTGGAGCGCATTCAGGCCGAGTGGGCACAATCCACCCCTGTTCACAGGATACACAGGATTCCCCTTCACAGAAACAGGGATTCCATCTATGAGGCGTACGCGAGTTCCGCATCCTGCCGGGCAAAGACCGCAAATCGTGTTTTGCCATGTCTCAACGCCGGCGCCGATTCTTGCCCGTTCGATCAAAGATTCAGGAAGTTCGAGAACTTCATCGAGGCCACATCCACCGAGAAGAATGCTCCCAGACAACCCACCGAAGAGCTTTAAGAAATCACGACGTCTAATTTCCATAGTGATCAAATCCTCATCGATGGCACGTCAAGCAATCGTTTGTCACATTGTTTTCGCGATGACACTTCATGCAATTCTCCATTGTAACTGGAACAAATGGGGCAGTGACAGGCTTTGTAAACTCTTGGACATTCCCGTGACACACGTTGCATTCAAGCCCAGCCTTCGTGACATGTCGCCGGTGTGAAAAGTACACATGATCTGGAACGCTGTACACGCGTTTCCATGGAATTTCTTTTCCTTCTGTGACGAACTTCAAAAGTTTGCCTTCCTCTGGGGATTTCGAGATCGGCTCTGAATGGCATGTGCTACACGTTTCAAGACTTGGAATCGTGGCCGATGCCGATGAAAGAACAGAGGCGTGGCAGTCCTGGCACGCCAAGCCTGCTGTTTCGACGTGGACTTTGTGATTATACTGGAGGGGTTGGCGGATTTCGTTCTTGGGGAAAAACGCCATCAATCCGACTATCACCAGAATCAGACTTCCAAAGGTTATGACATATGGAATCACTCGTTTTGTCATCGGATTGAGGTTCATTGTAAGAGATCAACGACAGGGAATCCTGAGTCGTGCTATTCTTTCTTTCGGAGATAGCTGTAAAGGTCACGCATCTCATTGGTCGTAAGCTCGGGCCACCGTTTGTTTTGTGTAATGAGGAGATCCTCCATGTCTCCAGCGTGGTTCCACATCAATTGGATCATCCGAACAGGGGAAGTCATCTTGGGGATAGATCCAAGGTCCGGTCCTTTTCCTTGTCCGCCCTTTGCGTGACAGCTATTGCACCCTTTGTCTGTGAACACACGCTCCCCGCGTACAGGATTCCCGGGTTGGTCTTCGAATCCAAGAAAATAGATGTAGGCGATAATGTCGGCCATCTCATTTTTCTGGAACAGTGGCCACTCGATTGATTCCCGTTGCATGAACGCCTGCATCGCAGGTCCATGATTCCACATCGCGCTGGCAACTTCGGTAACACCTTTCTTCAAATCGATCTTGATCAGACCCACCTCAATCCGTTTTCGTTTACCTTCACCCACGTGGCAACGGGAGCAATGCTTTTCGTCGAACAAGACGCGTCCCTTCTTCGGGTTGCCAACGGACAAACGGATCTCGACATCTGACCTACTCGCCTGATGCAAGTATGCAGCGATATCAGTGATATCCTGTCCTACGAGCATGGGGTGCTTCAACTTTCCTTTTTTGATTTGCTCCTGCATCGCTGGTTCGTGATTCCACATTGCTTGCACTAAATACAGCGGAGCGGAATAACGCTGAATGGTTCTAAAATCCGGACCAACCTGTCCACCCTGCCCTCCTACACTGTGACAGGTGATGCAGCCTTTTGATTCCAACAGTCTTTTGCCGTTGGAGACACTACCGGGTTCACCAAGATACCTCAGATAGTACAGGAACCCGAGGAGGTCCAACATCTCCGTTTCGGTCAGCTTCGGTCGCTCCATGCGGAGTTGTCGGAATTTCCGA
This sequence comes from Ignavibacteriales bacterium, assembly GCA_031420835.1. Taxonomy (GTDB): domain Bacteria; phylum Bacteroidota; class Ignavibacteria; order UBA10030; family UBA10030; genus JANONN01. Next base: position 3,225 of record JANONN010000031.1, read on the forward strand.
TTCATCTGCGGGGCGTGGTTCCAAATGATTGATGCCAGTTCTAAACCACTCCCGAAGTATTGCTCCCGGCTCAAATCAGGTCCGGCTGTTCCGCCGAATCCCCCGATGGCGTGACACGCGATGCACTTCTTTTCTTCAAAGACGATACGACCGTTGAGAGGATCGGTGGGTAGCTCCATCTCTTGAGCATACGATGCGGCACCGGATAGCAACAGTGCCGCAACGGTGAACTCTCGGATACGCATGTTACTCCTCCGTCATTTTTGAAATACGATAGCGTTCCTTCTGTAAGCCAATGAATACGTAGGTCAAAATACTAGCGAGTGTGATAAAGACCGGGATTGCCACGATACTGATTGCAACCGATGCCCCCGGTGCGTCATTCAATTCGATCGCTAATACGATCAAATTGATGATCCAAAGAGTAATTGAGATGACAAACACCCATATCAGCAGAACGCTCAGGAGCTGAGCAATGAAGAGGGCTTTACTGGTATGGAGGTCGGGATGGTTGTTCATTGATAGGCCCGAGACTGGCTCAAGATTTTCACGTGAGTATCGTCAAGAATCGTGCCACTTGAAGGGGCGGTGGTCGCGGCCCGCAGGTGGTCTTAGGGAGCAATCAACCCGTCCTGGTGCGCGCAGGGGTGTGTTTTCACGTACCCCTTTTCCCAATTCTATGAACACGCTGGAGGAAATTTTCGGGAATTAAGAATCCTCGATAAGTAGGAATGGCCGCTACTGCATCACCTTGGCTTGTTCTGTTCTCTTTCAATGCGTCGGATATATAGAAAAAGAGATGCTGCAAGCAATGTGATGATGAAGGTCGCAACGAGTAATCCCCACCGTCGAAAATAGTATTCGTCAATTGCCAGGTTGGCCTCTTTCGAAACTTCGGATGCAACGGTAAAACCACGCTGGGCAATTTCCGTGAACTGTTCTTCATCAAAGGAATGGACTTTGGTCCGAGTTTCAAGAAGAGCCTGGCGAACTTCCCGCAACTTGAATTTTGCTTCCCCGATTTCCATCCCTTTTTGTTCGGCATCGCTAACCCGAAGAATGGCATCGTTTTCTGCTGTCACAAGACTGTCGGTCAACTGGCGCATCAACTGGGCGACAAGATATCCTTTCGATTCTTTCTCTTTCCCATGACACCAGTTGCAGGTTGTACCTTCTCCAACTCCTAAAAGCTTGTCGGTTGCTGCAACGATATCGTGATGTCCATGACACGTTTCGCATTCGGGAAGCTTGCGCTTGTCAAAAGCCTTCTTATGAGGGCTTGCTGAAAAAAGTTCCGCATTCAGCGCATGGCAGGTTCCACAAACTTTTGAGATTGCCTCCACTCCCGGGGGTGTAGCACCGTGATTCCCATGACAATCGTTGCACGCCGGTGCTCCAAGATCTTTCTTCTCAAGCAACGCGACTCCATGCACACTCTTTGAGAACTTCTCGAGTTGATCAGAAGGGAGAGCATAGGGTCTCATCAGCGAGGCCTTAGAGTGGCACGTTGCGCAAGTTGCCGGGAGGTTTGTCGCATAAGTTCGTGATCTGACGTCCTTCGCCGGAAGGATCTCATGACTTCCGTGGCAGTTTGCACATTCAGCAACGTTCACATCTCCCTTGGCATTCTGCTTCCCGTGAATACTGGTGCGGTACTTGGCTATCTGATCGATTGGGAGGGCAGGATTGTAGTCACGCATGTACTGAGCATCGGAGTGGCATTTCGCACACGTGTTTGGGATATTCACCGGGTTAACGGCGGATGAGCGATTGTTCTTCGGGAAAATGCCGTGAGCACCGTGACACGACGTGCATTGCGCAATCCTCTGATTTCCTTTCACTGCGGGCTTCCCGTGGACACTGGCATCAAGCGATGTCTTTTGACCGAGCGGCAAAAGAGATTTGTACGTTTTGACCATCACCGATGCGTCAGAGTGGCATTTGGCACAGACCATTGTGATCTTGTCACCCTTGGGCACGCCGAAGAATCCCGCTTTTTCACTCATCCCCTCTTCCATATCCTCCTTCGTAGCGTCTCCGCCGTGACAGCTGGCGCAGGAGAGGCCTTTTGCAAAATGCACATCGCGTTGGAAGAGTGCCGCATTCTTATCCTCGATGGCTGCATGACACGTCAGACATTGGTCTTGCGCAATCGTTGGTTGGTATGGGAATGAAATCAGCAGGAAGGTGAAGTATAAGAGAGAACCTCGACCAAATCTTTTCATTCCATATATCCCAGGATTGTAAGGATGAGAATGTAAACAACAGCAACGATGCCGACATAGTTGACCAATCGATTCTGTTGACCCGCAGAACTTTTTCGGTCCCAAAACGGAACGAATGTCCACAACACTCCTGCTACGCTAAAGAGAAGGATGCCAAGCACTTCTCCCTCAATGAACCAAACATGCCCCGGAATATATTTGAGGGTTTGGAACATGAACATGAAGTACCACTCAGGTTTAATGCCCGCGGGAGCCGAGGCGAAAGGATCTGCCTTCTGGCCAAGCTCCCACGGAAAGAACACGGCGAGAATGGCGAGGAGATTCAACACGATGAGCCAAAGAAGAAGATCGCGCAGCAGGAAGTTCGGGAAGAAGGGCATCGTCTTGCCGCCGGAAGAATGATGGAGCGGCTCGCTCATTCCCTGTCGTTGAACGAGCACCAGGTGAATGCCCAACAACACCGTGAAGATGCCGGGGAAGACCGCCACATGGAATCCAAAGAAACGGGAGAGGGTAGCGCCCGTGACATCTTCGCCGCCCCGGAGGAATATCAAGATTGGCTTTCCGATGATCGGAACGACGCCCGCGATGTCGGTCCCCACCTTTGTTGCGAAGAACGCAAGTTCATTCCACGGCAGCAAGTAGCCGCTGAATCCGAAACCAAGCGCGAGAAAGAACATCAGCATGCCGGTCAGCCACGTTATCTCGCGCGGCTTCCGGTACGATTTCTCGAAGAAAACGCTGAACATATGGATCATCGCAGCGAGCACGAAGAGGTTTGCCGCCCAGCTATGAATCGAGCGAATAAGCCAGCCAAACTCCACTTTCGACATGATGAACTGAATACTCTCGAACGCAAGCTCCTCGCTTCCCTTATAGTAGAGCAACAGGAGAATCCCGGTGACGACTTGAATGATGAAGAGGAAGAGGGAAACTCCGCCGAAATAGTACCAGATCGAACGGCTGTGGATCGGGACATATTTCTTTCCAAGAAATTCGACGAGATCCTTCAGTTCAACGCGCTCATCCACCCATGAGTAAAGGTTTTTGAAATAATGTTTCATGCGAGTTTGGAGATCAGAACATCGTTACCTTGAACGACCACCCGGTATTCATCTAACGGGCGAGGTGGTGGTCCGGAAATATTTCGACCGTGGAGATCGTATTTGCCGTTATGGCATGCACACCAGATGACACCCATCTCTTTGTGGAATTGCACCGTACAATCCAGATGGGTGCACGTGCCATCGAAAGCGCGTAGATCGCCTGTGGCGGTCCGAACGAGAATAACCGGCTTGTTGCCGAAGCGAATAATTCGGCCGCTGTCGTTTTCAATCTCATCAAGTGTGCCAGCCTTGACGCTGGTGACCTGCACTTCGCCCTGGCGCGGCGGATTCATGTATGCAAGAATCGGATACAATACCGAGCCAATCCACGCAACAAGGCTGCCGCCAAGAAAAAACTTGAGAAAATCTCTTTTACTCTCATGGAGAGTTGGTTGGTCAAATTGGTTTTTCATGGTCGTGCGCCATGGCAATCGCTGCAGTTCATTTCTTTCCACGCTTCGCCAATGTCCACAGGATGTTCGTAGTTGAGTCCGCTCAGCGATACCTTCAACTTTTCCTTTTCGAAATGTTGTGAGATGATGGTGTGACATACGTTGCAGTCGCGAGAGAGAACCTTGCCGTCATCACTGACATGTTTGCCGTCGTGGCAACGGAAGCAGCCGGGAGAATACATATGCCCGACGTGATCGGGGTACTGGCGCCAGTCGTGTTTCATTTCAGGAAAATAATTGCGGGTGTAAATTGTTTGTACTTCGGTGATGGCCCGTTCGATGGCAGCTTTTTTTCGGGTCGCCAGCGCGGGATAGTTGGATTGATAGTAATCTTCGATGACGTGTTTGATACTATCAAGGGCGACTTTCTTACTCGTGTACTGATTCTCCAAAGCCTGGACTGCAACACTTTTGATGTAGGGGAGAGAGTTGTCAATCCACCCTAATTCCATCACGTGATTGACTGAACGTGCCGGCGGGCGATAGATGTGTGTGGGGCGATTATGGCAGTCAACGCAATCCATCCTCCGTGTCTCCAAAGTAGCAAGCTGTTCGTCTGATACGTCAATATCGGTGCTTCGGTACACGCGTTCGATGCCCTCTTTGGTGCGAATACGAACCCACGGTATCACCATCCGCTGTGAATCTAAGGGCGCGTAGGTGACTTCATTAGCAATGTTCATGTGCCAGTGAATGCCAGATGTCGGCCCCGCCTCGATGTTGCCGCCGCCGATCTTCATCAGCAACGTGATGTCCCATTTTGTGTTCTGCTCGTCAGAAACGAAGTTGGTGAACTTCCGTTGCTTCTCGCTAAAGAAATGCCGTGGCCAATGACACTGCTCGCACGTTTCTTGTGCGGGGCGAAGGTTTACGATGGGCGTTGGGATTGGACGCGGATACTTATCAAACAAAACGGCATACACCTGATAGGCACCCGAGAGTTTGGAGCGGACAAACCACCCGGCCCCCGGTCCGATGTGACACTTAACGCAACCAACACGGGCGTGCGGAGAGTGCTGATACGCGACGTACTCCGGCTCCATCACCTTATGGCACATCTCTCCACAAAAGGCGTCCGAGTCAGTGTATTCGTACGCTTTGAAACTACCGAACGCCGAAAACATCAATAACGTCACGCCGCCGAACGAAAAATAGAAAAATGCAGTGCGATGACTTGGCTTGCTGAAGTCAATGACTGGAAAGCGGAGGCCGTGAGGTTTTCCAAGTCGCTCGCGTCGTTGCTCGCGAAGAATGCCAATCACAATCAGGAAGATGCCGACCAGAAGGATGGCGGGAAGAATCACGAACGCCACGATCCCCATGTAGGGCTTTTGTGTTTCGGCAAAGAACTCAAGGACCATCAGGAAGGCGATCAGTCCGAAACTCACGCCGGCGACCGCAGCGCCGATGACAGTGGTAAGATTGTAAAACGAGGTTGGGAAAAGCCGTCTCAATCAAACTCCTCCTTAATCAGCCAAGACGAATGCACTGTTACTTTGCCACTTCTCGCGTTCGCAATTCTTGCAGAAAATCGTCAATAAGAGACTCATTTGCAAGGGCTGAGTCGATTCGGGATAACGCTTCTGTAATCTGCTCGGCCGAAGAAACGTAAGAGAGGCGGATATACTCATTGTCATCCTCCGTCGTGCGTGTTCCGAAGCATTGCTGACCAAGCACGGCAACGCCTGCTTTGTGGAGGAAGAATTGTTGAAGTTGCTTCGAATCTCTGAAACCGAGCCGTCGGCAAGCGCGAGTAACGTTTGGATAGGCATAGAATGCCCCAGCCGGTTTCTTGCAGAAGAAGCCGTCAATCAAATTCAAGCCGTTCACGATCAAATCGCGATTTCTCCTGAATTCTCTGACCATTCTCTCAACGCCCTCTTGCCGCCCGACCATCGCCGCCATAGCTGCATATTGCGTGAAGGTTGCCGTACAAGAATTTGAGTTCGTCATGAGACGAGTGATATGTTTGGCGAGATCGCGCGGCATAACGCCGTACCCGACGCGCCAGCCCGTCATCGCGTACGTCTTGGAATGTCCGTCGAGAATGATCGTCCGTTCTTTCATTCCGGGGAATTGACTCACGCTTTCCGCTTTTCCTTCGTATACAATTCGCGAGTAGATTTCATCCGACAACACCCAGAAATCATTTTTGAGTGCAAGCTCGGCAACTTCATGCAGATCATTCTTCGGAATGATCCCGCCAGTGGGGTTATGAGGCGAGTTGATGATCACCATTTTTGTTCGGTCCGTTATCTTTGCCCGAAGTTCCTGCACATCGAAGCTGAAGTTCCTCTCTTCACGCAAACGAAGCTGGACACCCTTTGCCCCCACGAAGTTAATCATGGATTCATAAATCGGATATCCGGGAAGCGGATAAATCACCTCATCCCCTTCTTCGATGCAGGCAAGCATACTAAAGAAGATGATCGGCTTGCCGCCGGGAACGACGACCACTTCCTCCGGGTGGACGGGAATGCCGCGCGTGGCGGAAACATGCTCGGCAATAACCTCGCGGAAGTCTTTGATGCCTTGCGATGGACTGTACTGCGTTCGATTCTCATCAAGCGCTTTCTTGGCTGCATCTTTGATGTACTCCGCTGTCGCGCAAGCGGGTTCACCGATGGAGAGGGCAATGATGTTTCTTCCTTTCGAACGGAGTTCCTCAACTTCGGCAAGAACTTCGAAGGCGGTTTCCGTGCCGAGGCGTTGAATGCGTTGAGCGAAGTTCATGTCATAATCTCCAAAACGTGGTTAGTACTTTATTGTCAGGGTTCTTTTTTTCAGTTCGAACAACTCCATTGCTTTTCGGGCGATGTGCTCTGCGCTAACTTCAAACTCTTTGATCAACTCCCACGGCGCTCCTGATTCGCCGAAGCGGTCTTTGACTCCAATCGCACCGGTGATGACGGGAAGGTGATAAAGCTCCGGCGCCTCACTAATGATCCGACACACACGATCAGCCAACCCTCCGATCTGATGTTCTTCCGCAGTGATGACGATGCCGGTCGCCTTGGCTGCCTCAATGATTGCCCGTGCATCGAGTGGCTTAAGTGTGTGCATGTTCAGAATTCTAACATCGATGTCTTCTTCCTGCTTAAGGATGTAGGCTGCACGCATCGCCTCCGGGACCATTGGGCCAGTGGCGATGATGGTAAGATGCTCAACTTCGTTCTGATACTCCGAGGCAAGAACGGTCTCAAATGCATCAATGAAGCGAGGCTGAGTCTTTCGGAAACGGATGACGTTTGCCTTGCCAAACTTGAATGGGGTCTCTTCCGTCGTAACGATGGGGGTCGCTTCTCGCGCAAAGCGAATGTACTTCGGCCCGTGGATGTTGAAGAGCAAATGCTCGGTCGCTTTCTTCGTTTCGATCATATCGCACGGGACAACAGCATTCATGTTTGGAAGAGAACAGATCTGAAACAGATCCTCAAGCGCCTGGTGTGTTGCGCCGTCGGGGCCTACCGACACGCCGCCGTGCGCTCCCGCAATGAGGACATTCAGCTCACCGTAGCAAACGGTTGTCCGGATTTGATCGAGACATCGTCCTGTAGCGAATGTTCCGTACGTACCGAAGACGGGGATTTTTCCCTCACGAGCCAGTCCGGCAGCAACGCACACAGCACTCTGCTCTGCTATACCAACGCTGAACCATCTGTTTTTCCGTTCGGGGTTTTTGTCGTAGAATTCGCTGATCGTGATCGTGCCTGAAATATCCAATCCGAGACACACGATACGCTCATCGCTTCCATGTTCACGCAACGCTGTTCCGAAACCTTTTCGTGTCGGTTGCATTTCCACGCGCATCAACTCGTCGGTATTCCACCAATAGTCGCGTCGGAAGTGCGGCATCCGGCCATTCAACGCAACGTCCATCTTCTTCTGATACGTGCGGGCGGTTTCGAGCATCTCATTCACGGGAAGCTTTCCGTCAAGCTCAAGCTCAGTTAAGCCTCGTTGCATCTCTTCAACCGTCGGTGGCTTGCCGTGCCATCCGGCAATATCTTCCATGAAAGAAACGCCTTTCCCTTTCACAGTGTTGGCAATGATGACGACCGGCTTTCCTTTGATCTGACTGGCGCGATTGAAAGCGGCGACAATCTCTTCCATCTCGTGTCCATCAATTTCCAAAACTTCCCACCCGAAGCTCATGTACTTTTCCGCAAGCGGTTCCACATTCATCACGTCGCGCACCCATCCATCAATCTGCAGACGATTGCGATCCACAATTCCAATCAGATTATCGAGTCCGTAGTGTCCCGCCTCCATCACTGCTTCCCAAATCTGCCCTTCTTGTTGTTCTCCGTCGCCCATGACGCAATAGACTCGTGATTGTGACTTGTTGAGACGAAGTCCCAGAGCCACTCCCACTGCTATGCTCAATCCTTGGCCGAGCGATCCAGTTGAAACTTCAACACCCGGAAGCTTCAACCAATGGGGATGTCCCTGAAATGGGCTGCCGAGTTTTCGGAGAGTGACGACTTCTTTCACATCATAGAATCC